>CAYIOA010000007.1:0-21265 GCA_964364885.1 Candidatus Woesearchaeota archaeon | reverse complement strand
TCGTCAATTTGCTTTTCAGTTAACATCCAGAAAATAAAAAAATCATCTATTTAAGACTATCTTCCTTCAAGCCCGTATAATTTCTAGGGACATATTGCTGGATTAGTGCTCCGCGAAATTGTACAACTAACTTCATCAGTAAATGTATTGCCAGTATAAGAATTGCTAGCAGAACCAGAATCGCAAAGAAAATCATTAAAACTAAGGATAATACTATTTACACAAACATAATTATCCTTGAAATTATTGTTTTTACTATTCGTCAGTATGATTCCGAACCCTCTGTTGTCTTTTAAAATATTTTTTTCTATAGTATTGCTATCCGCATTAGTTAGGGATATTCCAGCTTGAAGACTGTCTGTTACTTCATTATCAATGATTTGATTATTGCTACAACCGCTGTCAGAGAGGAAGCTTATTCCTAAATCCGAACCAGTAATTTTATTTTTTTGGATGATATTATTATTGCAACCAAGAAGATTTATTCCAACTGTGAATGATGATTCGATTGCCAGATTTTCTATTGTTATTCCGTTAAAAGAAGAACTAACGGATCTCACACCAACTGTTCCCGGACCAGTAATTTTTTTATTGTTTCCATCTAAGATGATATCGCTGGCAGTTATTTGAAGGCATGTGGGGGATGAGGGAGAAGCCGTTATGTCTTGTGTTAGAACATATTTTTTATTTGCCTGGTCTAGTAACACTCCGCACGACGTTACTCCTATCACACATTCTCCAGATGAGCAGATTTCTCCGCTAGAACAAGCTGTCGCTGTGCCCCATTCTGTACAACTGTCTGAATTATAATCGCCACATGTTTGATACCCTGAAGTGCCTGAACATTGCTTAGCCCCAGAAGTACAAACACTTACACAACCAACACCAGAGCTAACGCAAACTCCATTATTACAAGTTCCAGCTCCGTTATTACAAGAACCTCCCTGATTTGCACTAGAATATAAACAACCAGTATTAATATTACAAGTGGCAGTTTTACATTCAAAGCTAATACAATCCCCATTAGTACTACAAGTGGTTTGCGCCACCAAATCGCTCGCCTGAACATTATAACTTCCCGCGTCATATCCAACAATATCTCTTCCTTTTAAGCTTTTTATATAAGGAACAATAAATATCCTCTTTGGTATTGAAATTACAACTCCGCTATAATCAATATTCAACCTCTGAACTTCCAGCTCCTTAATTTGCAGAGGGACTTTATAAGAATAAGTTCTCTTTGAATCATCCTCAAGAACAACATTATATCCATCTATGTTGCCTCCGCCAATTTCTCTTTTGACACTCAAAGCAATCAAATTAAGACTATCATCAATCTTAACTGCTTGGGGAAGCACGCTAAACCTTATAGTCAATAATTTAATTTGTTCAGAATTCTCTTCATCTCCCAAAACAGGCCTTATAAAATTCCAGATAATTGCAACTGCTGCAACAGCAAGAAGAACAATCAAGACAGTTGCAACAATCCCGCTAAGACCTCTCTTATACATCTAAAAACTAAGTCTAAATACTTTAAAAGGTTATTGTTAAAAAATTTTAAAAAAATAAATTTTCATTCCGCGCAAGCGCCGCTAAAACCATCCGAGTTTATATTCCACAACAATTGACGCACTAACATCAATATCCTGCGGAGCAATATTCAAAGCAGCTCTTCCAGCAGTCATCCCGCTTTCTAAACTTGCAACCTTGTCATAATAAACAACCGGCCCAGGATAATAAAAGTCCTGCGATTTGACAGAAACTAATCTCCCAAGTTTCTTTCCTAAACCTGAAGCAGTAGCTGTTGCTTTCTGCTGAGCGTCTCTGCTAGCTGACTCAAGCGCCTTGTTTTTATACTCGCTTTGTTTTTCATCAGAAATTTCAAAGTTAATGTAATTAACTAATGCTCCTGCATTAACTGCCTCATCAACTATTCCAGGAACTTTGTCAAAATTACTGGTTTTAACAACTGTTTGCTGGCTTGCCACATATCCTTTAAGCTTCTGCTTTCCGCCGCTCCAGTCATACTCAGGATAAATGTTAAAGTTTGAAAACTGAATTTCCTTTCTCTCCAGTCCAAGCTTAACAAGCTCTGTTAGAACTTTATCGCTTATCTCAGTGTTTTTATCCTTTGCCCCTTGAGCAGTCAAGTCCCTTGTTTCTACGCTTATATGAACAGAAACTTCATCCGGCTGAGCTTTTATATTAGAAGTTCCTTGAGCAGAAACAACTGGCGCTGAGCTATATGCTAAATACCCTCCAACTAAAAGAATAGCTGCTAAAATAACTCCAACTAAAATTCTATTGTCCATTTTCCATCCCTCCTTTCATTTTTAAATCTTTTAATTGAGTGTTCATTTTACTTCTTTCCCCAATTCCAGAATAAATAAACTGCTAAAGCTGTCAGCGCGCCTATTAAAAACCAAGCCCAAGAATTCGGGGCGTTTGATAGAGTGTCATAAACAGCTGTTCGCGCGCTGTTTCCGATTATCTCAGAAACAGCCGGCTCGCCAATGGAAGATCTGGCGGCTTCCATGCCTGCACTGGCTATCGACTCGCTAACTTTGTCAACTGCAATCTCTCCTTCACTAACAGCGCTTCTGGCAAAACTGTCAACAGCTGTTTCTTTTCCGTAATCAATTTTCTCCTGCCCGACAAAAATCTTTATCCCGATAGAAAGCAAAAAAGTAATAAGCAAAGCCGGAATAATCCCTTTAGAAACCATCTTAGGCGAAATTACAATCTTCTTATTGGAAATTTTATAGCTGTTAATTCTTCTTCCCTTAGCGCTCCAGAAGAATTTATTTGACTTTTCAATCAGCCCCGCTTCAACCAGCTTCTTGACATTATAGCCAACAGTATTCAAAGGTATATCCAGCTCAGAAGCAATTTCGCTTTCACTCATCTCCCTTTCAGCCAAAGCCCCCAAAATGTTCTTGCAGGTTTTATTGGATATAACCTCAGCTATCTTAACGCTTCTCGCGTCATTCATATCAATCATAACATATTTTTCGCTCATGTTTAATACAGATAAAACTTCTTTATAAACAATTCCAAGACTTCAAGTTGATTTGAACCAATAATATTTATATACTAATAAAACCCGAGCTTCTCATGCCAAATCCACGATACACAAGCTCAGGATTGCCTGTTATAACCAATAAAGCCCTCTTAGTATTTGAAAAAGAAACGACAAAAAGGGCGAAAATTGCAAAGTTAGAAGAAACCAGTACAATTAACGTGGAACTTAGAGAAATATCAAAAGAAGAGCCTGTTTTCTACCATTATATGTCAGAAAATATAAAGTACCAAAGAGAACACAATATCTTAAACGAGGAAATGCGATTTTGCTGGTTAGACGGAACAATTCAAACAAGGCAGCTAATAAAAATACAGTCCAGACTAAATAACAGAGAACCGTTAATACTAACTCAAAAAGCAAAAGAAAAGGGAGAAGAAAAAATGAAAAGTTTCTTGCTTTCAGCAAAAAATAGTATAGAGGTCTATAAATATATGCAGTTAAAACTAATAAAAATTGGGGAGGAAGATAAAATGCTCTATGTGTACATAACAGAAATAGCTAAGCTACATGGATTAGATTATCTAATTGGGGAAAATTCATTCCAGGCAGGCGCGGTATCAATCTACGATCTATATAAACAACAAGCACTTATGGACAGAAACAAAGGATAAAAATTCACTACTCTTTTCAACAAAAAACTAGTAAAAATATTTAAATACAAAAAAGCAACAATAATTGTATGAATAAATGGGCAGAACTCTTTGTTGGCTTGATACTTATAATTATTCCAATTATAATAGCCTGGTACTCGCAGTCATGGGGCTACTTGAGTATTTGGAGAGCAGCAATGATAGTTTTCTTAGGAGGCATATTCTGGCTCGTTGTAATGCTCGGCGTCTTATTCATTCTTCTCGGTATTTCTGATTTGAAAGGCTAAATACAATTAGTCACAGCAGCCCAATTTCTTCCAGAACAGCATTAATTTCATCTGCCATTAAATCAAATTTTTTCTCGCTTAAAAAATCTCTTTTCTCCAATTCGCTTCTCAACCTCTTTTCCAGCATCTTCCTTATGCCTGCTCTGTCTTGATTATTCCAATTCTCTATAAGAGATATTTTTTCAGCTTTTTTCAGAAAAGCATCTGATTCTTTTCTATATTTCGCGCTGTAAACCTCGTCAGAATTAACTCTGCTCCCTATTTTATGCGTAAGAGAAAGTGCAAGAAAAGTTATCAATTGCTCTCTGTTATGTCTTTTTCCCATTTTAGATTTTTTTGTATATGCCAGACAGTTTAATTTTTATTATCTTTTTTATCTCATTCAAAAATTTCTTGTCCAGAATATCCCCCTTTCTAAGAAAAGCGAGTTTTCTTTTATCAATTAATTTTTCAATAGTTGTGTCTATTTTCTCATGCCGCTCTTCCAGCCCATTAAGAAAATTTTCTATTGTGACAAGCCTCCTTAATACGTCATAATATACTCTGCCATCGTTTAACTCAACTTCAAGCAAATCCTCAGCCACCATCAATAAAAATCTTATATGATTCTTATCAATTTTCCGTTCTCTAATAGAGCTAAATTCTTCGTTGCTGACATAAAAATATAGCATATTTCTGGTCAATGGACAGATACCCAGCAGTCTATCCAGTCTTTCTTCTAAAATTGAAATAACGTGAAACTTCAGATTAAATTCATTAATTAGTGAGTCATATATCTTTCTCTCAAAATCATCACTCTCTTTTTCAACAATAATTAAAACATCTATGTCATTATAATCTACCTTCTCCGTTAAAAAAGAGCCGAAAATAAAAATCTGTCTTATATTATTATAATCTCTCAAAAAAGAGAATATCTCCTTAATCAAATTCTCCTTAAATACACTGAGTTTTCTTAATCCTTTTGAATAGTGCAATTGCGTTTTTTTCTTTATCAATTGCACTTCTACAATATCTCCTACCTCAAATTCTGCTTCCATAATCTTTGGCACATAAATCTGATTAAACCTGCTTCCTCTTGATACCTTATGAACAAATTTCACAACCATTATACGTAATAAGTACGTACTATTTTTAAATCTTTTGCATGACGACAATCCCTAAATACACTATTTCACTCAAAACTTAATGTCCTATTACTGTAAAATCTGCGGAGAGCCTAACTGCAAAAAACATTCCATATTATTAGGAAAGCCAATTCCAATAAAAGAATTCTCCGGCTCAACTCCTCCTGAAATTTTCGTAGGCCGCTGGAACTACCCAAATGTATACACCGGAATCTTGGCTCCCCAAGAGCACGGAGACACGCAAATTCTCTCCTCATCAGAAAAATGGCACAAGCAAAAATTGCCAATCCATGCAATTCTCAAGCTAAGAAACCAATTAATCTACGGAAGAACGCAGAACAACATAAAAAAAGCAGTATTAAAAACAAAATTCCTCTCAACAATGCAGGAAATTGCAATGACTCACAAGTCAACAGGAGCAGAATTCAAGCTAAAAAAGCCCATCTCAAAACACGATGAAAAAGAAACAAGAGTTCCATTAATATCAAACGCAGCGCAAGTCGAGTCTGTAAGACTAGAAGAAAATGCGCCAGTAAAAAAAAATCGAGTATCTAGTTAATGATACAGATGTTAAATCAAAAACAGCCCTTATTGAATTGGAAAAATCAGGAATTAACAATTATTCTATGATAAAGCTCCTCTCAGCCGGCTTGCTCGGATTAAAGAAAAACAGAAAATTAGTCCCAACTCGCTGGTCTATAACAGCAGTTGACGATGCATTATCAAAAGAAAAGCTAAAAAAGATTCGTTATTATCCTGAAATAAAAGAAATCTCTGTTTTTAATGCGGAATATCTCGGCAACCACTACGAATTTCTTCTCCTTCCCGATAAATATTCATTCGAAGTCATTGAAATATCTATGAAAAACTACGGAGTCTGGCACGATCATGAAACTTTCTTCCCAAGAAAAAAATACGCAGACTCTGTCACAGGAGCTTATTATGCAAACCGCTTAGCTCTAACAGAATACCTGGAAAAAATAAAACGCCAGGCGCGATGTCTCGTTCTGCGTGAAATCCGCCCAGAATATTACGCTCCCCTCGGCGTCGGAATTCTAAGGCAGATATCCAGAGAAGCATTCGCGCAAACTCCAGAAACCTTCCCAACACTAAAAGAAGCACTGCATCTAATTCAAAATCGTCTCAGACAGACAATAACAAACTTCACTAGAAAATCAATCTTGCTAGAAAACTACGGAAAACAAAAAAAGATTACTGATTTTTTCTAATATCACCACTAGAAACAAATTTTCTTCTAATATAACCGCCAAAAAATATTTAAATGCATACACATACATACATGTATGTCAACAAAAACTATATCAATAACAGAAGAAGCCTATAAAAGACTGGCAAATCTAAGAAAATCAAATGAAAGTTTTTCTGAAATAATCTCCAGAATAACAGGAAGAGTAAAACTTAGTGATTTTCACGGCATTTTATCTAAAGAATCAGCTGATGAGCTTGAAAAAAATATAAAAAAACTAAGAGAAGAGCATAATAAGTCATTTATAAAAAGAATAAAAAATATAAAAAAGGAATTTGATTGAAAATGGTATGTCTAGACACGTCATTTATCATAGATGTTCTAAGAGGTAAGAAAGAAGTATTAGAAATAGAAAAAAAACTAGACAGATTATCAGAAGCTGTAACGATAGCTTCACCATCAATAATGGAGCTGATAGTCGGAGTAAGACTTAGTAATAATCCCCAGATAGAAGAAGAAAAGATAAACAGTTTGTTGTCATCCTTAATAGTTTTAAATTTAGACAGAGAGAGTGCTGTTCTCGCAGGAAATATTAAAGCAGACCTAACTAAAAAGGGGGATCTTATTGATATAGAAGACATATTAATAGGAGCAATTGCAAAACATAACAATGAAACAATTATAACAAAAAATCCAAAACATTTTGAGAAAATCAAAGGTTTAACAATAGAAAGCTACTGAACTACCGTCTATTTCTTTTCAGTCCTATTCCATCTTTAAGCAACTCAAGAAAATCAGGCATGTCTCTATAGTCTTTCTTCCTTTTATTTTTAATACGTAAATCGTCATGTGTTTAGCCACTTCTTTTGAGTAACTTTACAACTAGAGGAGGTTTATTCTATTAAACTTTCTACAGCGCTGTTTTCTTATTTATGTTGAAAAACCTATGCTAATCATTAATATAACAAAAGGGATTAGGGCTACAAAACTAACTATCAAAGGTAGAACTATCAAACTCAAAACAGACAAAATCCTAAAAAATAAGCTGTTCTTTTTCCACAAATAACCAGCTAAAACTCCTATGAAAAACGTGCTGGCTAATACAAAAACTATCAGGAATAGAGAAATAAGCGCAACAGTCATATTAATATAAAAATATTTTACGCCAGCAAAAGCGATACCAACAATAAAAAAAAGTATCATTGCACAGAATGGAAAAAGAAGAAATGGACTTAAAATAATTACGCCTTTACTATTTGTCCAAAGAGGCAATTTATTTATTGATAGAAGTACTAAAAGAAAAGTTATCCCAACTATAAAATTTACAAGTGCATAAGTTAATCCCCATTTCAGCCAATAAGATAAATTTTTCCAGTCCATATATCTCTAAAATCTACTTCCCTTGGGCAATTGCTGCCTTGACATTCTTATTCAATTGCCTCATAGATTCCTCAAGCTGCTGCTTATTCTTCGTTCCTGTGCAAACCAATTTCCCATTTGAAAAAAGTAAAAATGTTGCAGGAGGATCAGCCAGCTTATACACAAGCCCTGGAAACTGCTCTGGCTCATATTCTGTATTTTCCAATTGCAAAGCCAGAATGTTTAAGTTCAATCCTAAATCAATACTCCCAGAAGCAACTATATTCTGCACAGTTATCTTTGGCTTGTCAGTTATCTTAATTCCTATTTTTGCAATCTGCCTTATCACGGCATCAATAACATCTTTTACCTGCGCAACACTCTTTGTTCCAGTGCAAACCAGATTCCCGGAAGAAAATACCAAAACAGCAGATTTCGGCTCTTTAATCCTTAAAACCAGTCCTGGAAATTGCTCAGGATTATACTCGGTGTTACTATGTGCCCGCGCAAGTTTCGTCAATGAAACTGGCTTTCCTAAAGAAGTCGTCGCGACGATATTCTGAATTTTTAAATTGGATTTTTTTGAACCAGCCATTATACCAAACTACTAAATCTAGTATTTATAAATAAATTCATTTATAAACCTTTTCCTTTATAAAGGCTAAAAATCAAAATTAATGAATCTCCTGCCAACATGAAAATTACCTCCCATCATTCTAGTTCTCATATGATAACGTCTAATAAACCTGACAGCAAAAATCAGCAAGACTAAAGAAAACACAACAACCCCCACAATAGACAATGCTCTCTTGTTCTCTTGAGAAATTATAAAGCCTGCAAGACCCCCCCTAGAGGGAAGAAATATGCTCTCCTCAACAAAAATGTTGCTGGCACTGTCATTTAAATTCATTACAAAATTAAACTCCCCAAAAGAATCTTTTGGAAGATCAAATCGAATAGCTCTCTCTATGGATTCTCTAGCACCGAGGCGCACAGATTCTCTCCCTTTATATCTAAAAACACTATCAAAATCCACAAGAGAATAATCTATTGTTATTTCATGCTCAAGAAGAGCATACTCATCAAGGGTGTAATTAACCAATAATTCATTTCCTATTCTTTCATATCCAGTTATATCTGCCTCAAACGCGTTTCTATAGGTATTAATTTCCAGATTCTTTCTAGCACTTCCCTCGTCGCAGACAAATGATACTTGCGAATTATAGGTTCCAGGCTCAGCGTTCTCCGGAACACTTACATTAACGCTGAACAAAGATTTCTCTCCAGGGCTAAGGCCTTTAACCTGGCTGTTTTTTATCCACTCAGAAATACTTCCTAAAAATTTCAAACCACAATTATTCAAAAATATACTATCTTTATTGACAACCTGCAGTTCAAACTTGCTGCTTGTGCCTCTCTTCAAAACAATATCGCTGGAAGCAGGAAATTCTATATTAATCTCCCCGCTCCTATTAGTCCTTCTTGGGATAAAACCTCCCCCTCCAGAAGAACCTCCTCCAGAACTTCCTCCACCGCCGCTAGAGCCTCCACCAGAAGAACCTCCGCCTCCAGAACCTGAGGTATCAACACTAAAGCTGGAGCTGGCAGAATTCTTATTTCCAGCAGAATCATTAACAAAAAAATTCAAAACAAAATCAGCGTCAACAGTAACATTAAAGTTAGTGCTTCCGCTGCATCCAATAGTTGTATTAAAAACTTCTTGCGTACTTCCTCTAAAAACATTATACCAACAGCTCCCCAAATTATTATCACTCGCGCTAAAACTAAGAGGAATATTATTTCTAGAGCTTTTCGCTCCTGAAGGCTCGCTCAAGCTGACACTCGGAGTAATTGTATCAATAACAAAACTTCTATTTTGTGACGAAGCGCTGTTCCCGGAAGTATCATTGCACTCAATGCTCCATGAATATTCTCCGTCAGATAAATTCAGCTCAAACCTGCTTGAAGCCCCAGAAACCAATGTAGAATTAGTTTGATTTCTAGAAAAAGTTCCGCTAAAATTCCCGAACAAAGAACACGAGTCCAATGTAGGATCACTAGAAGTATAAACAAAGCTCATATTAACAAAATTAAAATAAGTTCCATTTTCAGGAGAATCCAAAGAAATAGAAGGTGCTCCTATCTGGACAGAATAGCTATTGCTGTCAAAAGCAATATTTCCAGCACTGTCATTTGCATATAAATAAAGAGTATGCCCTCCAGAAGTTGTATTAATAGTCGTATTTGCACAATTGCTTATTGTTTTATTTACTCCTTCATCGATGTTATACCAGCATCCATTCACTTTGGTAATCAAATCCGAAACAGAATAATTCAAATCAATACTATCATTCCCAAACGAGGCGCCTTCCCCAGGCACACTAATAACAACTGACGGTGCACTTCTATCCAAAGTAATTATTCTCGTAAGACTATCACCTCTGTTTCCAGCGCTGTCATTAACGCTGACATTATAACTATAAGTTCCTTCGCTTAATCCCGTCCAATTTATAACTCTAATACCTCCAGTGTAATTGCTCTCATTGACAAGCGAACTAGAGTTAAATAAATCAAAGGTTATTGTATCTTCATTAATTTCTGTAACAGAAACAATAACATAAATGCTACTCTGAGACAAATTTACCCCGCTTTCCGAACTCCCAACATCATAAGAAATTAAAGGAAGAGTCATATCAACTCCAAAGCTTCTATTAACAGTATTATTCCTGTTCCCATTAGAATCATTCACATAATAACTAGCAACATAATTGCCATCTGCAATTGAATTGTTTAAAGCACTAAACCCATTATTAGAAGAATTCGCATTCATAGAAACATTATTCTTTCCCCCATTCAGACTGTAATAAGCAGTGCTGGCTTCATTCGTAGAAATATTAAATACTATAGGTAAACTGCCATAAAACAATCCAGAACTAGGGTCAATAACACTCAAAGTTGGAGGCGTTATGTCTATAACTATTCCAGAAATCTCAATATCATCAACTTGACAATATTCAGTAGTTTGTGTTAAAGCCGTACACTCAAATCTTATTTTAAAACTCGGATTATTGTCCGCGGCAGATATAAGAGTGTAATTTCCAAGTATATATGTAGGATCATGCACAGGTGAGTTATCGCTTCCTTCTAAAGTAATCCAGCTAGTACCATCAAACCACTTAGACCTAAAAAAATCGTTAGTATCTAATCCGTGCAATCTGCGATAATAAGTAAATACAACATTAGAATAACCTGTAGTATCAACTATGCGTTCCATTCTGCTTGCGGGATCCCAAGAGGGACCACAATCTGGAGCAACTTCAGCAAACCACGAGCCACTACGCGCAGAATGATCACCATCTGAAGTCGTTCTAGCTGCCCAATTTGTACAACTATCATTCACTGTCAAGCTCCATCCGCTCAATCCCCCAGATTCAAAATTATCACTAAAAATAACATCCGCACTGGCTATAGGAATTAAAATTGCCAAAACAAAAAATAAAATCACTCCTCTCCTTTCCATTAGTTATTAAACTAAACCTTTTTTATAAACATTATGATAACTATATTTTGGAATTATTCTCCTCAAACCTCTCAAGAACCCTATGCTCAACAATAACAACGTCTTTTATGCTTTCAACTTGCTTATAAGACACAATAATTCCTTTAATATTACGTCTGTGTTTCCTCAAAAGTTTAATAAACAAGCTATCAACTTTATGCCCGCTAACAACAATCTCTCTCACAACACCAAGCTCAATCCCTTCAGAGGTATAAACCTTCAGTCCAATAACATTGCTCAATCTCGAAATATCTCTAACACGTGTTTTTCTAAGCATCTTAGTTACCAAGCCAACTAAAACAAGAACTATAAGGAAAAGTAACAATGCTAAAGATATTTGTATAAAGTCTATTTTATAAACAACATCAGGAGTTCTAATAAACAACCCAGTAAAAAAGTCAGGTGTCCCGCCAGTTTTATTCTCTCTCTCGTCACTATCGCAAATAAGATTGCTATTTACATCAAGACAGCATTCCCTTCCATGTCTAATATAAGGGCTTTCACAAACAATCCCCTCTTCGCTAATTCTCCCCGTCTCTGTCTTATTCTCTCTTTGAACAGGTCTAACAACAACTTGTCCGCCACCGCCACCAGAGCCTCCACCGCCAGTAGAGCCTCCTCCAGAACCGCCTGAATCTTCAGAAGAACCAACAACATCAAAACTGTCAAACCCGCTCGCTGTCCCGCCAACCCAATTAACCAGCGCTCTTAATCTATAACTGCCTGAAAAACTAGGTGCACTCAAACCAACACTTGTATTGACTGTTCCCAAAGCAGAAACATAAACAGTTTGCTGCCCAGAACTATAATTAACACTTTCTAAATCATTCGTCACCCAATAATCAATTATAAAATCTTGTCCTATATCCGGATTTACATTACTCACCGAAATAACAGAATTAAAAGAGCTTCCTGCATTTACAGAGCTAGGTGCATAAACTAAAACATCAGCAGGTCCTCCATATCCAGGAATATTAACACTCGGTCTGTTAGAATAAAAACTCAAAGAGGAAATGCTCGCAGTTCCTAAAGCGAATTGATACTGTGTATTACTCGCAGCTTTATTCAAAACAGCCTGATTACTAAATGTATAAGATCTCCCCTTTGTAAGATTGACTAATGAGGCTGCTCCAGAAATATCGCTGTCTACATAACTTACGTCAATTAAATCTTCATCTCCAGAATTATAAAGTGTAGAAGAAACATTATAGCTCACACTGGTGCTGTTCTCGCTTAAATAAGCAACATTCTTTGTTATAACAATTTGTTTGCCAACGCTCGTAGCTGGAACAGAAATATTAATCATATTAGAGCTGGCAGAAATTAGCAAGTTAGAATAACTGTCAATTCCCTGCCCAATCGCACTAGAAAGCAGATAATAACTCGTCACATCAACTCTTGTAAAATTATTTAAGTAACTGACAATAACACTCGAATTTGCCGGAACATCCCCTAAAATATAAAGAGAGCTGGAAGAATCACTGTCAGTTATATTGCTATTAATTGCATCAGCTCCGCCTGTATTAATTAATCTCAAAGTTATATTGTAAAAAACAGTTGTATTAGTTGTATTATAAATTGTTGCAGTTTTGTCCAGAATAAAAGAGGCAGGGCTTCCAATCTGAATGCTATCCCTGCAATTACTTTCAAAACCCTTGTAAATTGTAGTTGCATTTAACTCGTAGCTCCCAGTAGATAAGTTAGAAAAAATAGTTTCAAAACTGCCATCACTGGAAGTTGTCAAAATACTAGAGCCATTAAGAAAATTATTTGAATTGTAAACACTGACATTTACTTCTTGAGAAGCCAAAACTCCAGAACTATTAGTTACGTTCCCTTGAACCAAAACAAGAGCATCTTTTTGATACGCTCCGCCTGCTTCGCAATTCACAACAGCAGGAATGACTACTGAAAAGCTAACAGAAGCTGAATTTAAATTCCCAGCACTATCATTTATATAAACACTCCATAAGTTGCTTCCCTCAAAAGAGTCTACATTCGTAAAATTAGTTCCGCAGCTTACAATGCTGGAATTTGTAGCTCCACCATTTATTGTATACCAGCACGAATCAGGATTATTTTCTTGGAAGCTATAATTTAAAGTTGAAACATTGCTGTTATAAATTTGATTTAATGGACTAGTCAAAGATATCGCAGGAAGAATTGTATCAATGCTAAAAGTCACATTTGCGCTGTTATTCTTGTTGTTTGCACTGTCGTTTATGTAGAAGTTCACAATATAACTCCCGTCTGTAATAGATAAATTGCTTCCGCCAAACCCGTTGTCTGAGGAATTTGCATTCATCGTTAGATTATTCCTTCCTCCGTCTAAGCTATAAACAGCAGTTGCGTTCTCGTTTGTAGATATATTAAATAAAATTGGCAGAGAATTTAATATCTGCCCCTCTAAAGGACTAATAATCTTTAAATTTGGAGCAAGAGTGTCAACAACAAAAGTTCTATTAGCAGTATTATTCCTATTGTTAGCAGAATCATTCACATAATAACTGACAATATAATTCCCGTCTGCAATTGAATTGTTCAAGGCGCTAAAACCATTGTCAGAAGAATTCGCACTCATAGAAATATTATTTTTTCCCCCATTCAAACTATAATAAGCAGTGCTGGCTTCATTCGTGGAAATATTAAATATTATGGGTATTAAATTAAATATTTTATTTAAAACAGGATCAATTATTGATACAATAGGAGACAAACTATCAGCCACAGGAACATTAACAACAAAAGTCCTGTTCAAGGTTAAATTCCTGTTGTTATAGCTGTCATTGACAAAGAAATTGACAGTATAATTCCCATTCGCCATTGAAGTGTTAGTTGCCCAGAATTCAGTATCTGTTGTGTTTGCGTTCATTGAAATATTATTCCTTCCCCAGTCCAATGAATAAGTCGCTGAAACATTCTCGTTCACAGTTATGTTGAATATTACTGGATTATTAATCGATATTGCAGTTGTGTAGTTCTTCCCTTCTGCATTTGGACTGAGTATATTTATTAAGGAAGGAGCGCTTCTGTCTATAGAGAAAGTAATGTTCTCTGTGTAGTTCTTGTTTCCAGCGGTATCATTTGCATATGCAGAGAAAACATACGCTCCGTCTGAAATTGAGTCATTCGTCGTGTTTGTGTAATAGTTGTTTCCAAGTGCTTCTGTTGTCATATTCTTCAGACCATTGTTTAAACTAAACAGAACGTTGCCAGCTGCCTCATTCAGGCTGACATTAAACAATATAGGAATGTTCGCGTTTCCATAAGTTTTATTCAATGGAAATATTATTGTTACGTTTGGTGAAGAAGTATCAGATATGATATCTCCGCTGATACTAACATTATCAACTCTGCAATATTCACTCACAGCTCCTGCAGTGCATTCAAATTTTATTTTGAAGTTCGCGTTGTTATTTGCATTTGAAGAAAGACTAAAACTTCTCGAGAGATAACTTGCGTCATTAGCAGAACTGCCGCCAGTTTGCTCAAGAATATTCCAACTGCCCCCGTCATTCCATTCCATCTGAAATTCATCAGCAGCATCCAATCCAATCAATCTCCTCTGATAAGAAAATTGAATATTTTGATATCCGCTAGTGCTTATTATTCTCTCTAAAACGCTAGCTGGCTCTGACGTAGACTGCGGTTGAGATTGCGCGTGCCAAGTTCCTTGAAAAGGATTTGTTGTAGATGCACTCCAGTTATTTGCCCCAGCTAAATTGCTCAAGCTCCAGCCGCTCAAACTACCAGACTCAAAATTATCAGAAAATATAAGGGCAGCACTAGCACTACTTATCAGAAACACGAAAAGAACAAAGCACAATAAATACCTAAAGCAAATTTTAGAAATCATCTTCTCCCTCCTTTCCAATAATGCAATTTGGCAATCCCGACTGGCCTTATTCTTATTAGCCCAGCGCCTTTCAGTTCAGCGAGAGCAACAGCCACTGTATTTCTTGAGATGCCTGTTTTTCTGGCGATCTCAACAACGGTAAGTCCATCGCTATCCTTCTTCAACAAACGCACTACCAACTCCCTTTTTTCAATTCTCATTTGAGCACTAATGCTTATCATTAATGCTCAAATTACTTATAAATCTTTCCAAAAAATTCTAAGTGTGTTGTATGGGATATTGCTAAAGAGTCAACTTCACCAAAACGCATAAATACTATCTTAACTACGCCAGCACTAATATGACTTGGAAAGAATTTTTTAAACCCTCATTAAACAAAATAGGAATATTCATATTTCTCATACTATTCAATCTCTTAAACATAATGTTTTCATGTATCGGAGGAATATGCTGGCCAGATTTAAATTTTCTCATAGAGATTGTGGTGTTCTATTTATTTTCATGTATAATAATTTTTTTAATTAATAGGTTTGGAAAAAAGAAGCAATTGTTAAAGTATATTTTTACAATAATATTCTTTTGGATGTCTGTATTACTAATGCGTTCTATTTTAAGCGTTGTGAAATATCCTAATCAGTTATTAGACATAGACCTTTATGAAGAGGCATTTGGTTTCGCTACAGTTTCAACAGTATATCTTTTGCCAATTCTCCTATTAGCCGGAATAATCAATTGGATAATTAAAAAATTCAAGAAATAGTTCTAAATTATTGTAAAATCTCCGCCATGCGGAACTGGCTGGTTTCCGGAAGAATCATTCGCATAAATTGTGTAAGCGTAAATATCACTCACCAATCCAGTTGTGTTAAAAATATATTTATAAAGTCCGGTTGGAGCGCTTGAGGCTGAAACATTAACATTATCAACTCTGCAATATTCACTAACAGCTCCTGCAGTGCATTCAAACCTTATCTTTAAACCAGCCTTATTATCTGCGCTACTCGGTAAATTAAACGTCTTAATAACATAGTTTGCATCATTGGCAGAACTGCTTCCGGTTTGCTCAAGAATATTCCATGATGCTCCGTCAAACCACTTTGCCTTAAATTCATCAGCAGCATCCAAACCAACAAGTTTTCTGGCATATTTTATCGTTATGCCGTTATAGCCTGCACTGCTAATACCTCTTTCTAAAACACTCGCCGGCTCATTTGTCGAGCGCGGCTGTGACTGCACATGCCAGCTTCCTTGATAAGGATTTGTCTTAACAGCACTCCATTTCTGTCCTCCAGAAACAGCAGTCGTAGTCCATCCATTCAAATTTCCAGACTCAAAATTATCATAAAACAAAACTCCTCCCCCGCTATACTCAACACTCATCGGATAAAACACATCCAATATATTAACTCTCACTGTATTAATAGCAGCATTGTCTGTGACATTAGCTCTAATTGTTAACAAGCTCCCTGTGCTTAACGGATCAGGCGTATCTGAAAAAGAGTTTATAACAGGAGCAATAGTATCATTAACTAATATTCCTCCGCCTTGAGGCAATTCAGGAGGCATAGAAATATTCTCCTGCAACAACCAATCAACTGCACTCCATAAAAATGGCCAATCAGAGCCATTATCATTTAATTCCTCCCCGAAATTATTTCCGTCTCTGTCGCTGTCTTCCTCAATTTCAGGATGCGGACCAACCAACAAAGCTCTTCCCTGCCCATAATTAAATCCTATAATTCCCGAAGCGCCGTCAGCAGCTGGATTAGAAGGAACATTCCAGGAGGCAAAAGTCTGCATCTCCTGTCCTTGATAAGCTACAAAATAAGGCTCTCCGTAATATAAAATATCCTCTGTCGCAGGCTCATATAAATTAGCCTCATGTTGTTGATTAATGTCCATTGTGGTCATAACATACTCAGGCCAGGGAGCTATTTCCTCAATAGGCCCAACGCAATCCCCATGAAACAAGTTCAAATAATAAGGATAATCCTGCCCTTCCCATCTGACATTATCACACGCGTAATAAGCTCCAGCGCTCATGCCAATATATGCTCCTCCAGAATTAACAAAATCTCTAATATTCTGGTCACCGCTATCGCGAATAGATTTTTTATAATTATAAGCCCATCCCCCAGGCATGAATATTCCTCTGTATAAAGGCCTTAAATCATTGTTATTAACATCCCAGGCAGAAACTTCCTCCCAAGTCATCCCTTTCCACTCCAAAAATTTTTCAAACGCGCTAATGCTATGCTCCCACGTCCCGCTTCCCGTATAAATAGCAAAATCAGCTCCCTGCAATGCAGAAGCATTCGCAATTGAAACAACAAACAATCCTAAAACAAAAAATATAATCGCTCCTCTTCTCATTGCTCAAAGAAAGTAGTCCCTTATTTAAACATTCTTGTAATAAAATAATCACATCTGATAATCTATTTAAACCTCTTATTCTTTAATAAGCAATGGAGCAGATAAAAATAACCTTCTTAGGAACAAGCAATGCAATCCCCACAAAAAAGAGAAATCACACTTCTATTCTCCTCAATTACAAAAACGAATCTATTCTTGTAGACTGCGGAGAAGGAACGCAAAGGCAGTTCAAAATAGCAGAAATTTCTCCGTCCAAACTAACAAGAATTTTAATTACTCACTGGCACGGAGACCACGTTCTCGGACTTCCAGGCTTGTTTCAAACTCTCGCAATGTCAGACTACAAAAAAACCCTGAAAATTTACGGTCCAAAAGGAACAAGAAAGTTTATAGAAATACTAAAAAATCTCATCAACATAAAAATCTCCCTGGAAATAAATGAAATACAAACAGGAATCCTGGTCGATGAAAGAGAATTTTCTATTCAGGCGCTGCCAATGACTCACGACACGCCAACTCTAGCTTATTCGTTCATTTTAAAAGACAAACGCCGCCTCAACAAAGAAAAAATAAAAAAATTAAAAATCCCTAACTCTCCCCTTCTCTCGCAGTTACAGCAGGGCAAAGACATTACATTTAACAACAAAAAGATTAGCTCAAAAAATGTTTCATACCTGGAAAAAGGGAAAAAAATTTCTTTTATTCTAGATACATCATTAAACAACAGCACAATAAAACTTGCAGATAAATCAGATTTATTAGTGTGTGAATCCTCCTTTTCAAGGAAAGACGAAAAACAAGCCGGAGAATACAAGCATTTGACAGCGGAACAAGCTGCCCTGATAGCCAAGAAAGCAAAAGTTAAATCTTTAATCTTGACTCATATCTCGCAGCGCTATGAACACACTCCAAAAATCATAGAAGACGAAGCAAAAAAAATATTCAAAAACGTTTTAATCGCAAAAGATTTTGACGTTATAAAAATCTAAACTATCTCTCAGCATATTCCCTAACTAACCCAGCCAGTTTACGTATTCCAACCGGTTTGCGCAGATATTCGCTAACACCCATTTCCAAAACCCAGTCTCTGAACCTCGCTCCAAAATTCTCAGCAATCATAATAACATAAAACTCATCATTTTCAGCCCGTTCTCTTATAACCTCCATCAAAGCACTATAGCTATTTTTTTCAGACAAAACATCATCAAGAATTAAAATCTTAGGATTAAACTTATTAAATTTATCAATTAGGCCATCAACATCACCGCAACTAACAATTCTAAAATCGTTTTCTAATTCAGATGTAATGTCTGCCACAAATTCAGAGTCGTCATCAACAATAAAAACTGTCTCTAGTTTGTCCATATACTTATAAAAGAGTCACTTCCCGGAATTAGTTGTCGCAGGAGAAATAAAAATTATAGTATCCCCGCGAAGAAAAGTCAGTCCTATATTTTTTCTCATCTCGCCGTTCTGCATTTCTTTTGCATTATCAAGGGCCACATTAATATGCATATCAAATGCCAATAACGTTCCAACAAACTGCTTATCGCCTTTCAATTGAACAAGAACTTCTTTACCTTTTGATTGATTAAGAAGATCAAGCGGTCTCTCAATTCCATTTGCCATATCACCTCTCATTACATGTCATATTTAAATCTATCGCTTCTCCACTGAATAAATGCAAAAATAAAAGTAAAAATAAAAAATTATGAAGAAACCTTCAAGCGCAGATTGTAAATTCTCAGCCCAAAAACTATTTAAACACCCTCTATCCAATTCTAATATGAAGCTCGGAAGAAAAATAACAGGCGGTAAATACCACCATCAGAAAAAGAAAAAACTCTATGAAAAAAAAGGACAGGAAAAAATAGTCATGCTTAGAGAAACAAAGAGAAAGCAGTTAAGAACAAGAGGAGGAAATGCAAAAAAAATTCTTCTTAGTGCAAACATTGCAAACATCTACGACCCAAAAAGCAGGAAAACCCAAAAAGCAGAAATAAAAAATGTTCTCGAAACACCTCAAAACATTTTCCTCGCAAGGCAGAATCTCCTGTCAAAAGGAGCAATTATACAAACTTCTTTAGGCAAGGCAAAAATAACCAACCGCCCGACTCGAGAGGGAATGATTAATGCGGTTTTGCTGAAGGATTAATAGAAAAATGGGAATAAATAGAGACGAAGCAAAAAACTGGTCAAAGGACCGTATTAAAGAGGAATTAACGGATTTGCGCAGGCAAGTAAATGATTTCTACGAAGATATTCGCTCTGCTCAGCAAAAAATGGAAGACCTGGAGAGAGATGCTGAAGAATCGCGCGAAAGAGGAGATTATTATCATACAAATGAAAAACAACTTGATGGTCTAAGCAGTTATATAGATAAATATTCCTCAATAACAACTGAATTAGAAAGTGATATAGATTTCCTAAAATTCGTATTATGACAAATGTGCCAAATTCTGGTATACAAACACGCTTTAGCAATTTTGCCGTCGAAATTTCAAGCTGGTAACCAAAAGGTTTTTAAGCCCACACCACCACAACTCTTTTAAAGCTTTCGATTATATCAAAATGAGTTATGTAAAAAAATGCCCTGAATGTGGAAGTGTTGACCTCACTTACGACAGCCAAAAAGGAGAGATTATTTGCAATGAATGTGGTCTTATTATCGAAGAGAAAATGGTTGACACGGGTCAGGAAACAAGCGGACAATTTGACAAGTCTGAGAAAAAAGGAAGAGGCGGAGCGCCTATCTCAATACAAAAATTTGACAAAGGTCTGACAACAAATGTCGGTGAAATTTCAGATATTTATAAGCTAGAAGCCGGGCAAACCCGCAAGTTTTTAAGGCTGAAAAAATGGCAGGAAAGAGTTTCAACATCAATTGAGAGAAACCTGCGTTTAGCTATGGCAGAACTAAGAAGAGTTGCCTCTTTTCTAAGTCTTCCCTCAGTTGTAAGAGAAGAAGCCTCCCGCGTTTACAATTATGTTCTGCAAAGAGGTCTCGTCAGAGGCCGTTCTATGGAGTCAGTTATAGCTGCATGTATATACGCAGCTTGCCGCTCATACAACATTCCAAGAACACTCGACGAAATATCAGAAGCTTCAGACGTTGAAAGAAAAGAAATAGGTCGTACATACAGATTCATCGTACGTAAATTAAAAATTAAAGTCCGCCCGAGCTCCCCCAAAGATTACATCTCAAGATTCTCATCAATTTTACATCTGTCGCCAAAAACACAGAATGAAGCTCTTAAAATTCTCAAAAAAGCAGATATCTCTGAACTAACATCAGGCAGAGGCCCAGCAGGAATAGCTGCAGCTGCCCTTTATGTTGCAGCTCTTCTCAATGATGAGAAAAAAACACAGCGAGAAGTCGCAGATGTCGCAGGAATTACAGAAGTCACAATACGAAACCGTTACAAAGAATTAAGCGAGCGTCTTGAGCTTGAAGATAAATTAGCATCTAAAGTAAACGCTCTCGAAAAGCAAAAGAACGCAAAGCGAATGAGCAAGTAATTTAAAACAAACAGATAATTTTATAATCCTTCTAGAACCTTTTCATGTATGCGGGAATGCCAGAGTGGTCAAATGGGATGCGTTTAGGCCGCATTAGCTTAGTGCTTACCTAGGTTCGAATCCTAGTTCCCGCATTCAATATTGCAAAGCAATATTGCTTGAACTATTTTGTGCGAAAGCAAACAGCTTTGCGAAGCAAAAGCAATTATAGTTTTCTTGACTCATAGAACTTATTTTTCTAAAAGAAGTTGTATTTCGAATCCTAGTTCCCGCATTCAATATTGCAAAGCAATATTGCTTGAACTATTT
>CAYIOA010000006.1:0-27875 GCA_964364885.1 Candidatus Woesearchaeota archaeon | reverse complement strand
CCGGGATTTCAACAGGAGCAATGGCTCTTGTCTGGGGAGGATATGCTTTTATATTCATGACAATAACTCCTGCTGTTTTTGTATGTTTTCTTTTTGGGAGTTTTGATAGAAATAGGATATATTCTTTTATTGTTTTTTTGTCTAGTTCTTTTGTTTTGATGTATAGTTTTACTACAAGATATCCCATTATAGTTCTTTTAACATCTTTGACTACCGGGGCGGCTATTGTTGTTTTGTATATCGCCGGCGTTCATTCTGCTGTCTTTAATACAAAATTGAAAAAATATTTTGAGAGCGGGCGATTTTCTAAGATACCTCAGAGGATTATTTCTGTTGTGCTTGCGGGCACAGGTCTTTTAGCTATATCTAGTGCAGTTTTTGGCATTTCCTTTATACAATATAATATCACATCTATCTTTGAGAATCTTGTTAATCCTGCAAATAGCAGACTTATACAAACTGTCTCTGAAAATACGCAGCCTTATCTTGTCCAATGGATTTATGATTTTGGACCGTCTTTGTTTAAGATACCTGTCTTTTTCACTTTATTCTTTATTGGCTCTATTTATTTGTTTTTTAATATGATAGATAGTTTTAGACTTAAAGACAAAATTGTTTTTAGTTTGTCTTATGCCTTTTTGATATTTGCTATTCTCTTTAGCAGATATAAAGCTGAAAGCGTGTTTAATGGAACAAATGGTTTCAGCCTCTTTGTTTATTTTTCGGGATTTATTGTGTTTTTGATTTGTGTTGTATTTTATTATTATAAATACTGGAAGAATAATGAGCTTGACAAATTGAAAAATATCGAGTTTGGATTTATTGTTCTTTTGGTTTACTTTTTGCTGTGCCTGGTTGCTGCAAGAGGAGCTGTAAGACTTATAATGATGCTGGTTCCGCCTGCTTCTATAATGATTGGCTATCTTGCTGTTGGTGTTTTTAATGAATATAGAAAAGTTAAAGAAGAGATTTACAAGGTAATTTTTGTGTTTTTTGCAGCTTTAGTAATTGTATTGACCTTGTTTGCTGTTTACAAATTTTATACTTTGAGTGCCGGACAGGCCAGTAATTATGTGCCGTCTGGTTATACATATCAATGGCAGAGAGCAATGGAATGGGTGAGAGAAAACACGCAGAAAAATGCAGTGTTTGCACATTGGTGGGATTATGGATATTGGATACAAAGCATAGGGAAGAGAGCAAGTGTCTTAGATGGAGGGAATGTAATTTCCTATTGGAATCATTTTATGGGGAGGCATGTTTTAACCGGGACAGATGACAGAGCAGCATTAGAATTCTTATATGCACATAATGCAACACATTTGCTGATTGACTCCACAGATATAGGAAAATATCATGCTTTTTCATTGATAGGGAGCGATGTTAATTATGACAGAAGAAGTGATGTTGGTCTTTTAGGAAGAGATTCCGAGTCTACTAAAGTGCTGGCAAACTCGAGTATTTATTTTTACGGTGGCGATGAAATTGCTGTTGATGAGGATATAATCTATGATATTAACGGAACAAAAGTATTTCTTCCAGGTGGTAAGGCGAGGTTGTTTGGGGTGTTTGTTGAGCAAAGTTCAGATGGAGCAATTAGCCAGCCAATCGGCGTATTTTATTATGCAAATAAACAATATAATATTCCTCTTAGATATATATTCGGCAAAAATAAAAAAGATTACGGCTCTGGGCTTGAGTCAGGAATATACTTTATACCCCGAGTAGTTTCCAGAGGGGATTCGGTTGATATTGAGGTTACTGGGGCTGCTATTTACCTGCCTGGAAGAGTTGCTAATTCTTTATATGCCAGACTTTATTTGTATGGCGAAGAAAACCAGTATTTTAAGCTGGTTCATGCTGAAGATAATGCTGTTGTTGAAGAGATAAAAAAACAAAGCCCTGGATTTGAGAAAGAAATGGTTTATTTTGAAAATGTTGACGGTCCAATAAAAATCTGGGAGATAAAATATCCTAAAGACATAGAATTTAAACCTGAGTTTCTTGAAAGAAAATATCCTGAAGAGCTTCAGAAAACAAGATGATGGAAAAAATTATTTTTATTCCTGTATTGGCAAGTTTTTTTGTAACTTTGTTTCTGATGCCGTATTGGATAAGGAAAGCTAGAGAGATGGGCTTGATTTGGAGCGATATGAATAAGTTCTCCAAAGACAAAGTTTCCGGCTCTGGAGGAGTAGTAGTTGTTTTAGGGTTTATTATAGGCGCCCTTGTATTTATCGCCTATCTTGTTTTTTATTTAGATCAAAAAAATTCTAACTTAGTTGCTATATTGGCTATGCTCAATGTAGTATTAATGCTTGCTTGTATAGGTTTTATTGATGATTTATTTGGATGGAGAAAGGGTGGCTTGTCCAGAAGGCTGAGAATTATTATTGTGTTCATTGCAGCTATACCTTTAATGGCTATAAATGCTGGAAGGAGTATTGTTGGCGTTCCTTTTCTTGGCTCTGTTGATATTGGCTTTTTGTATCCATTGATTATTATTCCAATAGGAATCATCGGAGCTACAACAACTTTTAACTTCCTTGCTGGATTTAACGGACTTGAAGCAGGACAGGGAATTATTCTGCTATCTTCTCTGGCGATTGTTTCTTATTATACTGGAAATTCCTGGATATCGGTTATTGCTCTCTGTATGATTGCATCTTTGCTGGCGTTTCTGTTGTATAATTTTTATCCTGCAAAGATTTTCCCGGGAGATTCTCTAACATACGCTGTTGGAGGGCTTGTTGCTATTCTCTCTATATTTGGAAATTTTGAAAGGATTGCTGTTTTCTTCTTTATTCCATATATTATCGAGACTATTTTAAAGTCCAGAGGAAAATTAATAAAAGAAAGTTTCGGCAAACCGAACAAAGAAAATGTTCTGGATCTGAAGCATGATAAAATTTATAGTATTAATCATTTAGCTATATGGATATTAAAAAGAGCAGGCATAAAACCAACTGAAATTAAAATTGTTTTATTTGTCTGGATGTTCCAATTAATCTTTATAGTTGCAGGATTTTTAGTTTTTGGGGGAGGCATTTTCAGATGAAAGTAAGATTAAATTCCGGATTAATAAAGGGGAGCTTTATTCTGCTTGTAGCTTTTAATATATTTAATGCTTTGAACTTCTTTTTCCATTTTGCAATGGCGCGCCTCCTTTCTGTAGGGGAGTATGGAATTTTTCTTACTTTGTTTATGATTATATATATCCTAGGGGTTTTTACAGAGTCTATACAGCTAGTTATCACAAAATACACTTCAAAAGAGGAAGATAATGGAAAATTAAAGAATATTTTTAAGAAAACTATAAAAAAGTCTTCGTTTGTAGCTTTTTTCATTCTTCTGGCATATCTTGTTTTTGCCATACCTCTTTCAGTTTATTTATTTAAAATTGATTATTTTTTAATGGCATTAACTGGCTTGATGCTTGCAGATGCTTTTCTTATACCTGTTACAAGAGGGGTACTGCAAGGAAGAAAGAGATTCTTTTCTTTAGGCACAAATATGGTTGTCGAGTCCTCTGTTAAATTGATTCTCGCTATTATTTTTGTTTATTTAGGACTTAAAGTTTATGGCGCGATTTTGGGGACAATAATAGGAGTTTTTATTGCCTTTGGCTTCTCTATTTTCAGCATTAGAGACATACTTAAATCAGACGAAAAGAGCGCTGAGACTACAGGGATTTACGGATATACAAGACCGACTTTTTTTGTTATACTGGTTATACTCTTGTTTTTTACAATTGATGTCTTTATAGTCAAGGTTTTCTTTAACGAAGAAATTGCCGGGGTATACGCGATTGCATCTATACTTGCTAAAACAATATTCTTTGGAACTCAGCCAATAAGCAAAGCAATGTTCCCTCTTTCTGCTGAAAGCAATCTGAACAAAAAAAAGTCTGAGAATGTTTTTTATAACGCCCTTGGAATCCTGCTTGTTGCTGTAACAATCGCCTTGTTTTTATTTTATTTCTTTTCCGATATAATAATCAGAGTATTCTCAGGGAGATATATCCCTGAAGCAGCCAGCATACTGTTTTATCTAGGAATAGCGATTGGATTTTTATCTTTGGCTAATCTTGTATTGCTTTATAAACTGTCTCTTGGAAAAACAAAGGGATATGTTTATTTGATAATTTTTGCTGTATTAGACATAGTTCTTTTGATTTTATTCTCTATATTCTTTATGACTACTTTGTTTCAGTTTGCAATAGCGTTTATCAGCGCCATGGCTGCTTTTTTCTGGGCGTCTGTTCTTTTTTTGAATTAATGGAATAGCTTAAAAAGTTCTGATTTAATTAATTATAATGAAAAACAAGTTTACGCGCGGAGAAGGATTATTGGAAGAGTTTCTCTCTAGAAAAAGAGCTAAAATGGCTGATTTTTTTATCAGGGAAAGCGATAGAAAAGGAAAAATATTGGATATTGGATGCGGCAAATACCCTTATTTTCTCTCTTATGTCAGATTTAAAAGAAAATATGGCATTGACTATCAGGAGCCTATTAAGTCAAGAGAATTTAAATTAAAGAAAGCTGATCTTGCCAATTTGCGGAGACTTCCTTACAATTCTAATAATTTTGACGTTGTTGCTATGCTTGCTGTTATCGAGCATTTAAATCCGGAAATTATTCAGGGTATTTTAAAGGATATAAGAAGAATCTTAAAATCTGAAGGAAGACTTATTATAACTACTCCTTCTCCAATCGGCAATTTTGTATTGAAAATTATGGCAATATTTAAGCTGGTTAGTCATGAGGAAATTAATGAGCATAAAAAAATATATTCTCTGAAAGAACTTGAGAGAGCAGCCGCGGCATCTGGATTGAAAGTTGTTAAGAAAGGAAATTTTGAATTTTTTATGAACAACTACTTGTGCGCAGAGAAGAATAACTAGAAAAATCTTAATCTGAGCAATGTTAAAATTGCCTGTGTTCCGTCGCTCCATTTAATTTTCTTTCCCTCTTCTTTTGTTCGCGGGTTGTAGGATATTGGTATCTCCTCTATTTTATACCCCATTAGTGCAATCTTTGCAGTTATCTCCGGCTCTATATTAAATTTATCTGAATTTAAGGATATTTTTTTCAGTACATCTGATTTTATCAATTTGTAGCATGTTTCCATGTCTGTTAAATTTAGATTAAACAATATATTTGTAGCCATATTTAAAAAAAGATTTCCAAGATAGTAAGACAAATAAGAATATTTGTTCTTTTTGTTTAATATTCTTGAGCCGTAAACAACTGAGAGATTGTTTTTTTGCATATGCTCAATAAGTTTTGGTATTTCTTCAGGGTTGTACTCAAGGTCTGCATCCTGAATGACAAATACATCTCCTGTTGCCCGGGAAATTGCTGTCCTGATTGCAGCGCCCTTCCCGGAATTTTTTTTATGATATATTTTTTTTATTTTTATGCCTCTGTCAGCGCGTATCTTCTTTATGTTCTCAGCTGTTTTGTCAGTTGAGCCGTCATCTACTATGATTATCTCTATTTTTAATGGAAATTTTACTTTTTTTATTCTGTTTATAATTTCAATTACGTTTTTCTCTTCGTTATATACCGGCACTGCAATAGATAGTTTTTTCATTGTTCATAAGACTTTATTACGTAATAAAATAATAAGATTATTATAATGAAAACAAATATTAAATCCAGCCAAAGCACATATTTCCCAAGTGTATAAATAATCAAGCTGGCAGGAGGATTTAAGTCGTAATCATCAAAAATCTCTCCAAATCTTCTATCGTAGCCAATTGGATAGAGAAAAATATTATGGGTGCTGTCTGCATAATTAATAATTGAGGGGCTTATCTGCAAGTTTCTTTCATATATCCTATAATACGGCTCTGGATTGCTTCTGCCAATTCCGAGTATGTTAAATGTGTTTGGGCTGACCAATATTTCTCCTTTATAAGATATTCCCTCTGAATATGCTTTAATAAAATTCTCTATACTCTGATTTAATTCCGGCTGATTTTTTATAGTCCCCCAACCACAATCATCAACAACACATTCTACTAAGTAGGTTTTTATTAATACGGGCTCTCCAGGCAGATTTTTTGAGCCTGACAGAATCTCTAGAAACTGAGAGGTTTCTATATAGTGCCTGTCATTAAAAGTGTAAGCCATTCTTCCTCTATAAATTCTTGTGTCTACGATTACAAGACTGTTCTTATCTATCTTCTCATTTTTGAATTTAATTAATTGGTTTTCTGAGCTAGGATTATAAAAATTATTGCTTGTGCTGTGAGGGTGGCCTAAAACAACTAAATTGAGCAATAAAATAATCAGTATCAAATAAGAGATTTTTAATTTTGTCTTAGTGCCTAGTTTCTCTAAGAATACTCCAGCAGGAATTGAAAAGAGCAATTGTTCAAAAATAAAGTGCTTATCTAATAAGTTCACAGAACCCAGAATTACCCAGGGCACTATAAATATTGATGAGATTAAAAATAACTTTTCTTTATTAATTTTGAAGAGATATATTAATCCGAGCAAACCAAAAATAAAAGTCAAAGGGTCTGCTGTAAAAAAGGACATTATTGGGATAATCGCTGTTGGCTCTGGAGTTGACCAATTAACTGAATTTCCGAAAAAGAATCCTTTTAAATCAATTCCGCCTTCAAAACCTGCAGCCCATCCGTAATATTGAGAGGATTTATCCGCGCCTATATGAAGAAGACGGGTAAACTGGAAATCTAGAATTCCTTTTGAGCTATAAGTTAGATAATTTGATATCAGCATTGGGGAAAGCGTTATTGTGAAAATAACTCCGAAAAGGAAGATATTCTTTAAGATTTTTATTTGTGAAATTTCTTTTTTTCTCCTGAAATAGTAATATACCCACATCGGAGGAAGGAACAACAAAGCATAGTGCTTTGTTAGGGCGCCTAAACCTAAGCATATCATTGCAAGGACTATTAGAGGGTCTTTTTTCTTTCTGAGCCCTATTAGAAATAAAAGCATAAATAACAAAACAAAGAACATCAACATTACATCCATTTCCGCTGTTGTATTCTTTATCAGGAAGGGAGAGAAAGCTGCAAAAGAGGAGCTAATCAGCGCAGCTCTTTCGCTCTTAAACATCTCTTTCGATAATAAAAAAACAACTAAAATGCTCAATGAGCCAAAAAGAACAGCTGCAAAACGAGAGCCAAATTGTGTTGTTCCGAATATTCTATAAGAAATGTCTGTAAACATGAACCATAAAGGAGCCTGGTCCCATGTCTGAAGCTTGCCTGAGCCTAGAAAATTTATTGCGTGAGGAGCGAAATGCATATCATCTGCAGAGACTCCAAGGTTTAATGCGCCTATAACCCTGAGAACAAATCCGATAAAGAAGATTATAAACAAATAGAAATTCTTTCTTTTTATCAAAGGTATTTTATTCTTGACTTCGGTCTCTTTTATTCCTTCCATAGAGCTATTTGGATTATCCATATATAAATTATACTGAATATTTAGCTATAGTTTAAAATATTCTTGACTATAAATAAGTTTAAAAGAAAGCTTCTGAATTAATTTTGATGAAGAGAGTGGCAATAGTGATGCCTGCATACAATGAAGAAAGAAGAATAGGAAAGACTCTTGAGATTTATTCCAAGTATTTTGAAGAATTAAGAAAAAAGAAAGAGGCAGAATATGAAATCTTGGTTATTATCAATAATACTTCTGACAGAACTGAGGAGATTGTTAAGAAATATTGTGAGGAAAACAGCCGGATCAATTACTTGAACCTGAAAAGAGGGGGAAAGGGATATGCAGTAATAGAAGGATTTAAGGACTCTCTGAAAAGAAAAAATGATTATATTGGATTTGTTGATTCTGATATGGCTACTCCACCAGAGGCTTTTTTTTATCTGGTTAAAATGATTAAGAATTATGACGGAGTTATCGCAGGAAGATATATGAAGGGTTCCAAGATAATCCCTCCTCCAACTATCCAAAGAAGAACTGCTTCAAGAGTTTATAATCTTTTTATAAGGTCTTTGTTTTTTTTCCCTTATAGAGATACACAATGTGGAGCCAAATTATTTAAGAGAGAGCCTCTAAAAGATGTTATCCGGTTTATCGGGATGACTAAATGGGCCTTTGATATTGACCTAATATACGGCTTCAGAAAGAGAGGATATAAAATAAAAGAGGTTTCTACAACTTGGAGCAATAAAGAATATTCTAAAATTAATTTTGCCAGAGCAGGGCCCTGGATGGCTCTTGCAGTTGTTAGACTTAGGATATTAAACTCTCCCTTAAAGAGATTTATAATAATTTATGATAATTTTATAGGATTTGTGCCAAAATGAAAGAAAAAATAAAGATAACAGTTATTGTGCCTGCTGGCCCTGACAGAAAATTAGAAGTTATCGAGAGTTTGGGCAGACAAAAAATAAAATGCAACTTTTTTATTGAAAAAGGAACAAATCCCTCTGAAAATAGAAACAAGGGGATAAAAAAAGCGAGAACTGAGTTTGTCGCTTTTGTAAACACGCACAGTATCCTGCCTGAAAACTGGTCTGAAAAAGTGATTAAGTTCTTTGAGGCAAATCCTAAAGCAGATATTGTCGGCGGGCCACAATTAACTGCGGGGGATGAAAATTATTTTGGAAAAGTAAGCGGATATGCGTTAAGTTCTGTATTCGGTGCGGGCGAGGTGAGCGCGCGCTATAAAATTAAAAAAGGGGCTTTTGAGGCTAACGAGAAACATGTTACTTCTGCTAATTTATCATGCAGAAAAAGAGTTTTTAAGAAGGTCTTGTTTGACGAGAATATTTACCCTGGAGAGGACCCGAAGTTTATAGCAGACTCTATAAAAGCGGGCTTTAAGGTTATGTACTCTCCAGATATTTTTGTTTATCACAGGCGAAGAGGGAATACCAAAGAGCTTTCAAAGCAGATATTTAATTATGGCTCTACAAGACCAATAAAAGAGGGATTTAGCGAGAGCATAAAAAAGCCGCTTTTTTTAATTCCATCTATTTTTGTGATTTATCTGGCCTTTTTTTCTTTTCTTTCTTTGTTGAGTATTTTTTTTGTTCTGCCATTGCTGGCTTATATTTTATTGCAGATTATTTTTTCTATTTATGAAGGAATAAAAAATAGAGACCTTCTCTCTGTAGTTATTCTTCCATTTATATTCTTTATTATACATATCATGTATGGTATTGGTTTTTTATATGGCAGTTTTTTTAATATGAAAGATGAGATTTCCTAAAGTAAGCTTTGTTATTTGCACTTATAATTGTAAAGATTACCTGAAGAGGTGTTTAAAGAGCATAGCTGAGCAGGACTATCCCAAAGATAAAATTGAGATAGTTGTTTCTGACAGTTATTCTAATGACGGGACAATAGAGGTTGCGAGAGCTTATGGCGCAAGAGTTATTCTTACTAAGATTAGAGGATATATGGAGGGGAAAGGCATGCCAAAATCTATTGGTTGTGAAAAAGCCTCCGGGGAAATAATTATTATAATTGATTCTGACAATAAACTGGTTGAGAAAGATTGGGTAAAAAAGATGGTTTATCCATTGATTAGCGATGAGAGTGTTAATTATTGCATATGCAGAATGGCTGTTGTAAAAGCAGATAATCTAGCAAATCAATACTTGAGTCTGGTAGGCACTGATCCTTTTGCAATATATACTTCTCTAGACCCGCAAATTTCCTTAGGTGGTGTAAAGTTGGAAGACAAAGGCGGATACTACGTATACACTCAAAAAGATTTTCTTATAACCGGAGGGTATTACCTGGCGATTAGAAAGAAAACGCTAGATGAAATTGGAGGATATAGCAGGGATGTTGATGTTGCATATGCTCTTGCCAAAAAGGGAGCGGGAAAAATAGCGATAGCAAAAAATGCCCATTTGCACCATTTGATAACAAACGGATATAAAGATTTTTTCAGAAAGAAGATAAAATGGGGAAAGTATTATTTTTCAAATCCTAATCTGGAAAGAGAATTTAAATGGGCTGGAAAATTGTTTGGAAGGCATGGCAAGATAAGATTTGTTTATGAGGTTGCAAATAACTTATTATTCTTTCCTGCTTTTTTGACTTCTTTGAGAATGATTGCTAAAGACGGCAAAAAGGCATGGGTTTTACATCCTTATATGAAGTTCGGAACAACTCTTGCTTATATAATTGCCTATATCAAAAGTTATTCTCATGGAAAGAAAGATTGAGCAAAAGAACTCAACCAGCTCCTTTCAGCTAGAATTACTCTTCCTGTTTCTGCATCCACTTTTACATTAATAGTGGCCGGCACCTTTATTCCAAAGATATTGATGCTTTCTTTAGCTGCAATAGCATAAACAACTCTTTCTTTATATTCGATCAATTCAACCTCTGAAACTTTAGTTGTTTGCGTGGCTTCTTTAGCTGATTCAACTGCTTTTTCAGGATCAATTTTTATTTCTATTTTTTTTCTGTTCCCTATTTTTTTTAGTATGTATATTCTCCCTTCTGACTCTGTTAAATCTAATCTTGATTTTACTTCTGTTCCGGTGGCGCTGATTATTTTTGAATCTTCAATGTCTGCCTTAAATCCGCGTGATTTAGAGCCGGAACTTATTTCAGTTTTTATTTGACTTTCTTTAATAGCTGTAGTTTCTTTGTCTTCTTGTCTGATACAGGCGCCGTATGAACAAATTTCTCCCTCGAGACAAGGCGTATCAGCACTCCATTCTAAACATTTATCTCGGTCATAATTTCCGCATTTTTTGTAGCCGTTAGTTGAGCATTCTCTAATTCCAGAAAGTCCGCACTCGTTTTTGCAAGTTAATGTTTGGTCAATGCTTGTTTCTTCTTTAATAGTGCAGATTCCTCCTTCACAAGTCTCATCTGACTCACATTCTGTTAGAGAGCTCCATTCTAAGCATGAGTCTGAGTCGTAATTTCCGCATGTTCGATAACTATTTTTTGAGCATTCTCTAATTCCAGAGATAGTGCATTCACTTTTACAGGTTGTTGGCGAGGGCGTTGGAGAAGGTGTTGGAGAAGGTGTTGGAGAAGGTGTTGGAGAAGGTGTTGGAGAAGGTGTTTGGGTTGTTGTTGAGCAGACACCATTTGAGCAGGTTTGTCCGCTTGAGCAAGCTGTTACAGTGTTCCATTCTAAACAAGTGTCAGAGTCATAATTGCCGCAGGTTTGATAGCCAGTTCCTGAGCATTGTTTTGCTCCAGATGTTGAGCAATCGTTTGAGCAAGTTGGGGTAGTTGTGGGACATGTACTGCCTGATGAACAGCTCTGCCCTGATGCGCACTGAACAGCTGTGCTCCATTCAAGGCAACTATCAGTGTCATAGTTCCCGCAGGTTTGATAACTGGTTATCACACAAAGTATCTCTCCAGAAGCACAAGCATTTGCACATTCAAAATTCAATGTCTTTGTCTCGTTTGGGGCAACGGTGATTGTTTTTGTTGTGTAGATGTTAGAAAGAGAAGGTTTTACCGCAACTTCATGGAGAACATTTGCAGTTATTTGTATAGGGGAGGTTGTTGTTTTATCGTTTGCGTAATTCCCATTGATATAAACATTTAGATTTGAGGGTGATGAGCTAACAATTAGATAGCCATACTGCTCGTGTGTTGTTCTTCCAGTAATTTTCTGCCAAAAATCAGAAAACCAGCTTGCTGAAACAAAATTTGAAAACAGAATTAATAATAAAAACAGCGAGAATATTAAAATTAGTTTTTGCCTCTTTTCTATCATTTTTCTATTAATTTTAGATTATATTTATATCTATTGCTTAGAGCTTCCAGCCGTATGTTGTTAGATGTTTTGGAAAAGCTGAATGCGAATGATAGCTGAGATTTTTCAGATATTTTTCTAAGAAATGAGAAGTTGTTTTGCCGTTTACAATGTGGTATGAGGCGATTGCGACATAACAATTGCTTTTTTTTAATGTTTCCTTTGCTCCTTGTATTGCCTCTATTTCTGCTCCTTCTATGTCCATTTTTAAGACATCAATCTTGCTTATTGCTAATTTTTTTAATTCGTCGTCTAAACGAGCTACTTCTATTTCCTGCTCACCTGTTGTTTTGGAAAGAGTTGTATGCAACCCGTCTGAAGTTTTTATTTTAAGCTTGGTGTTTTTATTCCACAGACCCTTTGGCAGAATAATAAAATTGCTCCTTCCCTCTTTTTCTAGATTTTTTTTTAATATTTTTATATTTTTTACGTCTGGCTCAAAACAAATTACTTTTCCGCTTTCCCCAACTTTTCTGGAAGCGAAAACAGCATAATCTCCAGGATATGCTCCCGCGTCTACAACAATATCTCCGGGTTTTAATTTTCTATTTAATTCGTAACCTTTGACTGGCGAGATGTCTGATATAAAATTAGGCATTAATTTGTTAAATGCAAGGAAATATCTTAAGTCGTTTTTTACAGGCCATTCTGGTATTTTCTCAAAGGCTTTGGATAACAAGTAACCTATGCTCATTCTATATTCTATTAAGATAGTGTTATAAATATTTTGGCTAGACAATACAGTCTATGAAGAGTGAAGCTTTATTGTTGTTTTCGTTTGTTTCGCTGACTGCGTTGAAGCGGTCCAGTGTGACATTGTAAAGATGTGGATACTGGCATTCATAATCATCAGTGTAAGTGACAAAATTTCCAGCTGCCAGGAAGCCATATGAAGAATCTCTTATAAAGTTTAGTCCCTCGATGAAAATGTTGAAAGAGCCTGCGTCGGCGTTTCCTGTGTTTTTTATTGTTGTTGAGACAAGGACTCTTTTAATTGTTGAATTTCCAATGAGTTTATAATATTTTGTGACGTTAAGATTTGAAATTAACAAGTCTGGAAGAGTTTGATTAAGGGTTGAAACGCAGGCTCCGTTTTGGCAGACATAATTGCCAAGTGTTGAGCAATCTATCACAGAGCCGTTTAATTCATCGCTATTAGGAGAAATACAAGAAGTCTCAAGTAAGAGATTATTTGTTCCACACCAGTCAGTCATAGAGCCAGTGCTGTTTGTAACAGTTCCTTTTAGAAAATAATTTAATCCTCCGTCGGTGTCTGTGCATGTCTGATTTTGAGTTGGGCGACAAGAGAGAGTATTTTTTAGATTGTTATTATTTTCATTGGTTTCTGTAATAATTTTTGATGAATCAGCTGTTACATCAAAAGTTATATCTGCTGCTCCGCAAACCTTTCCATAGAGGTGAGTGGTTGACTCGTTTGGTCTTAGAGAGTACACATAAAGAGGCAGGGTCCCTGAAGAAACAGATACAGATGTATAAGACGCAGGAGCAGTAATTGCTCCTATGTTCTTTGTTGTAATAAGCGCTGTGACTACTTCCCCTTCATCAGCAGGATTTTTTGAGAAAGTTATATTTTCGACTATTAAGTCCGGCAGGGTTTGATTTGGGCTTACACAAATACCGCCTGAGCAGGTTTGTCCGGATGCGCAGGGAGTTGTTAGTGTGTTCCATTCTAAGCAGCTGTCTGTGTCATAGTTGCCACAAGTTTGATAGCCTATTCCTCCTGAGCATCGTTTTGCTCCAGAGGCACATTCATTTGAGCAGGTATAAGTTAAATTGAAAAATAAATTTCTTGTTTCTCCTGGGCTGACAACTATTGCCTGAGTTTTATCACTAACACCAACAATATGCGTCACATTAGATGTTATTCTTATCGGATCAGTTGGTGTTTTGTCCTTTGTATAAATTCCATCTATATAAACTCTCATATGAGTTGGTGATGAACTGACAATTACATAGCCGTACTGCTCGTTTGCAAGAGAGGAGGGCTGTGGATAAATGCTTGCAGCAGCTGCAAAAATAATTAAGATAATAATTGAGAATATGCTAAACAAAAATAAAGTGTCTCTCTTTTTTAACATAAGATATTGAAAAATCTTGGGTATAAAAGTATTATTGAGAAAGGATATATACATCTTAATTATAATTTATTTCATAAACAACTAGAACAGCATTTTTCTGCGCCTCATCGGCGAAATAAGCTTTTACTTGAATTAGCTTGTCCTGGTTTTTCTCAATCCATGGCTGGAGCCATGCAGGATGTTGCTCAAAAAGAGAATATGTGATAAATTTCGGCTTCTTTTCTTTTAAGTATTCTTCTAATTCCTTCTCTGACTCGTCTTCAAATTTCTTATAAGTTTCTCTTTCTGAATAATATGTATTCTGCGTACGCGACATTGATAATATAATATCTGAAGGGTTTGAGTTGTCTTTCATCCATAATGCTGCCAGCTTAACTGGGAGGTAAGAATCTTTTTTTTCTTTTATAAGTGTATTTGCCTGGGATAACTGAAGATAGCCAACAATTAATACTAAGCCTATTAAGAGAAATATTGCTATATTTTTATCTATTTTCTTGATTAAAGAATAAGCGTATATTAACGATTTTGCTGAAACAAAAAAGATGAACGGCAGCCATAAGAAAACCCATCTATCCTGGGCAGCTCTAATGTAAAATATATAAAATGATGACACTATTAATAAAACTAAAATAGAAAATACTTCCGGATGTTCTAATATCTTCTTCTTTTCTTTTATTATAATGTCAAAAAATAATAAAAATTTCAGGGATATTAGAACTCCTGATATAAAAATAATGAATAACAAAACTCCTGTTAGGTCATAAAATAAATTTAAGTTATACCACGCGAAAGGAATTTTTTCCTGCACGCCTGCTGAGTATCCTGTGCTGAAGGCAGTTGAAGTGTTAAATGTTACCTTTGACCAGATAAAATAAGGAGCTAAAGAAAGCAGGAAGGATATTGCAAAGTAATAGTTATGCTTGTTTTTGAATGCCGAGAGCCTGTCTTTTATTAATATGAATACTGCGAAGGATATTGGAACTAAAAGACCTGATACTTTAAAATAAAAACCTAAGCCTGCGAATAGCGCTGAGAGTATTACCAATAAATGATTATTATTCTTCCAATAGCGCCACATGAAGAAAATTGAGAAGGTTTGAAATGTCATTGAGATAAAATCCGGCTGGACTCTTGAGCCCCAGAAAAGAAGCGTCCAGCTTAGAGAAGTCAAAAAAGCGGCAATAAGCCCGACCTTTTTGTCAAACATTTCTTTTCCTAGAAGATATACTGCTAAAACGAAAATAAGGGAAGGCAAGAGGACGAGGAAGAACTTTATGAATTGCTCTCCCAGACCTAATTTGAAAACAAGAGCTGCCAGAAACTGAAATAGCGGCGGACGCTGCGGATTCAGCTCGAAAGGAACACCAAATGCCCAGTGCTTTGCTGTGGACATATACTCTGCCTCATCCCACCATACTGTCTGGTCTTTTGTGACAAAAAAATAATAAAGACGCACAATAAAGGCGAGGAATAGAATTGCGAGAAGCATTAAATTGTTTTTGTCTTTAAGCCATTCTTGTACTGCTGGTATTCTTTTCTTTAAAGTATCTCCTTCTGATTGCATTAGTTTATCAAAGAAACTAATTTTTTAATCTTATCTATTTATTCCTGCATGAGTCGTATATTTTGCTCCAGTTGTTTTCGAAAAATACTGCCCTATCGTCGATTATAATGTCTGACTTTGGCTTTCCCAGATGCAATTCATGATACTTAACACCCCATTTATCAAGCTGTTTTTTTATGTATTCGTGCCCTCCTTCTCTATAAATTTTTAAAACATCTCCTTTGTTGAAATCCATAAACCTTGAAGTAAAAAAGATTATCTTGAATCCTTCATCATAAAGCTTATTTATCGTGCGAATTGCTTCAGAATAGGGCTCGATGTTATCGTATCCCTCTCCTTTTGATGCCTGCGGACAAATTGTCCCATCAATATCAATCAATAAAGTCTTGCCTGCCATCTGATTAAAATAATGAGAAAGTTTTTAAGTCTTTGTTTTTGGAATTTTATTCTCTCTGCTTGTTTATCTAAGAACTAATCCCTGCAGAACTTTTTTATTACCTCTTCAATAATTTTTGTTGTTGACATCCCTTCAACTTTTCCGATAATCTCGTATTTACCGCCCCACTCAGAAATTATATTTCTAGTTTCACCAGAAACTTCAGCAGCTTTTGTATGGATGTCCGGCTTTATCCTGCTTAGATAAGAAAGGGGCTTCTCATCATTAAAGATAACAACGTAATCTACGCATTCTAATGCGGACAATAAACTGGCTCTTTCTCCTTCCGGAATAATTGGGCGCTTCTCCCCTTTGATCTTTCTTACAGAATTGTCGCTGTTCAGCAGAACTATCAATATGTCTCCTAACTTTTTTGACTTTTCCAAATAGTCGACATGACCAGAATGCAATATATCAAAGACTCCGTTGGTTGTGATTATTTTCTTATTTTCTTTTTTTAATCTTTCAGATATCTTTTCTATTTCGCTAATTGTTTTGACTTTTTCTAAACTCATTTTTTATCTATATCAAACAGGAGTATTCTTATTTCTTCCATCCTTCTAAATCCTTTAAGAATCCATCGACAGATTTATCTGTTGATGGGTGAAGCGTCATTCCAGGCACTACTTTATAGCCTGCTGTTACAATATCTGCACCATTTTCCCATCCGTTTGTTACGTCATAAGGATATCTTATACTTCCAAGAATTATTTCTGAGTTAATGCCTGAGTTATTGTCTAGAAATTTTCTTGTACTTCTTAAAATAGCTAACGCTCTTTCTTGTCCGTTTCCGGATGAATTATGCGAGGCATTAAAATCATCAATCAACCTGTTATAAAAAAGAGAGACATATCTCGCGCCGGCTTGCGCAGCTAGCTCTAATTGTGATTCTGCAAAACAGCATGTGCAATTTATATTAAATCTTTCTGAGGTCAAATGTCTTATTACACCCAAATAATTTTTGTCTTTATAGGAAATAGGAATTTTTATTGCCAAGTTTTCATAGTTAATTGCCTCCTTTATTTTATTTGCCTGCTCAATCATTTCATTCGGCTCGTTAGAGAATACTTCTACACTTAAAGAGGGTTTTTCTCCCCCAAAAAAATCTCTGCTATTTGTTCTATATTTATTACAAATCTCTGCTATTTTATTCATAAGACCAGCATATCTATCAAAAAAGGGAGTGCTTGCATCTCCTTTTGGAATTTTTGATACTAAGGAAGGATTTGTTGTAACGCCTTGAAAGCCAGCTGAGAGAGCGAGCGAAATTTCTTCTGGGTCTGCGCTATCAATAAATAAAACACTTCTTTGCCTTTGCATATTTTTTCTATTAGAGCGATGCTTTTAAAGATTGTTGATATTAACTATCTATTTCTTTGTGCTCGTAAGTTTGTCCGTCCTCAACAATATGAGAATCTTTGTCATCATCTTTTGTTGCTATTTCCATTATAACTGAGTCCTCTAAAGCAATTCTCATGTGCATTAAACCTGGAGGAATTACATAACTGTCTCCTGCATTTAATACAACTGAGCGATTTTCTGCTCTGCCGACACGCAATCCTACTTTTAATTTTCCAGAATTCAAGAAATAAGCTTCTTTTTTTTGGAGGTGGTATTCTAAACTACTTTGTTTTCCTTTGTTCATGAATATTCTCTTGGCTGAGAGTGTTTCATCTGAGATTATACTTTCTATACTCCCCCAGTATTTCTCACGGATATCGAATGTTTTTTGCGCCCGTAACATCTCTGTTTTATCAGCAGTTTGATTATCTGAGAATAAATAAAAAACGGAGTCTTCTTCAGCGGATAAGTGTGATATGTGAGAAGGAAGAGATAATACATCCCCGTCTGTTAAATTGTATTTTAAAGGAAGATATATCTCGCTCTTATGGGGCTTTGCTAATAATCTCCCCTTTTCTAAAAATAAAATTGTATTGTTTATTCTACGGAAAGACAATTCTTTTCCGCTCATTAAATAAAATCGTTTTAGACAGAATTCTGGCTTGGAGATAGCATCTATTTTGTGACCGTAGAGAGTTTTTCTTATACGCGGATGGTTTACTTTACTAACGTTCTCAAATTCTATTCCATATGTCATTTTAATTATTGTCCGTAGTATTTATTTTTTCCATGCTTTCTAGAAAAGTGCTTTTCAACCAGCTCCGGTTTAATTGACATTGTATTGGCTGAACGACTTTCGTTTCTTCCCAAGACAAGAGTATGAAATGCTAGTTTTGCTATTTCTTCCAAAGCGAGAGCTTTCTCAAAGGCGCTCTCAATTGTTTCTCCCCAGACAAACGGGCCGTGACTTGGGACAAGAACCGCGGATATATCCAGAGAATTTAATTTTTTTTCTCCAAAGAATGAGACAATTATTCTTCCCAGATTTTTTTCATAGTTATTCTCAATTTCTTCACTGTATAAATCACGAATTACTGGAATGTCTCTCCTGAAATAATCTGCGTGTGTTGTGCCAAGACAAGGAATTGATTTTTTTGCCTGTGCAAATACTGTTGCATAATGTGAGTGAGTATGAATTACTCCGTTAATACTACTAAAGTTATTGTAAATCTCGATATGAACCGGAAGGTCTACTGAAGGTTTGCTTTCTCCGTAATTTGCCCCTTCTGAGTCTGTTCTTACTATGTTTGTAGGAGTTATCTTTGAAAATGGAACTCCAGAGGGCTTTATGTAAATATCATTGTTCAATGGGTCTCGCGCACTTGCATTTCCAAAAGTTTGAGTGACCAGGCCAGATTTATCTAGCTTTCTGTTTATTATTGCTACTCTCTTTCTTATTTCCGGCTCATTCATTTTCTGCCTCTTTTGTTAAATAGTCTATAAGCTCCTGTTTTTTTGGAGTTGTTGTTCCTGTCTCCCTGACAGATAGTCCTGCCCAGCAATTAGCGATATAAAGAGATTCTTCTGGATATTTTTCAAAATCTGTCAATGCCAAAGCTCCTAAAAAACAGTCTCCGGCACCACAAGAATCTTTTTCTTCAACTTTAATTCCGCTTGATGAATATTTATTTCCTTTGAGGTAGATAACTGCGCCGTTTGCTCCTAGAGTTATACAGACACTTGAACCTAATATCGTCTCTAGCAAATTTCTGGTTTTTTCTGGAGAGAATTTAGAGTCCAGACTCTTTGCTTCATTTAGATTCATGCACATCAAATGAACTCCGTGATAATCTGCATGATTTGATTGTTTTTGAGATAATTGCGAACTGGCTATTATTTTCTTCCTTTCCTGAATTGAGAGTGTTTTTAAGTCTTCTATTAATCTTTTTGTCAACATTCCATGACGGTAGTCAACCAATAATACCAAATCAGAATCTTTTATTTCTTCTTCTGTTTTTTCTAATATCTTTTCACGTGTTTTTTCTGTGATTTCCCTGTTGTCCAGATGATCCAGCTGAAAAACTTTGTAATAAACTCCCCCCCTCTCAACCCAGAACCTTCTTTTGACTGTTGTTTCCCTGCCTTCTTCAATTATTGGAAGAAATTTTGATTCTTTATTTTTTTGAGAGATGTGATACTCGAAGTGTTTTTCTTGGTTTAACCCTGAATATCCGTTATTTCCTAACAAGGTAATAAATGAGAGATTTGCCCCGAGCTCTAGAATATTCTTAACTACATTTCCCGCTCCCCCGTAGGAGTATTCTGTTTTTGTATGCTCTGCTTTTAATGTTGGCGTCTCCAGGGATAATCCTATTGCTCTTCCGTAGACAAATTCATCAAGTATCAAATCACCGATTACCAAAACTTTCTTTTTATTGAAATTTTCTGTTATGCCGGTTATTATCTGTCTTCTTGTTTTTTTATCCATGTTTCATCCTGTATTTTTCTTAGGGTTTCAGTTGTTGAATAATTTTTTATTAAAGGGAATATCTTTACTTCTATTTCCTGAGGAATTTTGTCTCTTCTTCTTACTTCTTCTGCTGTCCATTCCCCTCCTTTTACAACTATGTCTGGCTTAATCCTGCTTATTATGCCAGTTGTTTCTATCTCGTCGAAGATAACAACTTCATCAACTTCTTTTATTGACTCCAGGACTTTTTTTCTGTCCTTCTCTTTATTAATCGGTCTTTCTGGACCTTTTAATTCTTTAACTGTCCTGTCTGAATTTATTCCTACGACCAGCTTATTCCCCAGAGATTTTGAGAATTTTAACAGCTCTATGTGACCTGTATGCAACATATCAAAAATTCCGTTGGTGAAAACAATAGTATTTGGTTTATGGGAAATTATCTTCTCGATTCTCCTGACATGCCTTCCTTCTCCAAACTCTGTTGTTAGCCACGAGTCTACAATCTCTTGGGCAAGAGAGGGGGGCGTCAACCATGAGCCGAGGCATAGAACATTAGAATCGTTGTGCTCCCGCGACTTGGGCGCTGTTTCAAGATTATGAACTAAAGCGGCTCTTACATTCTGAAACTTGTTTGCAACAACGCTCATGCCGACACCTGTTCCGCATATTAAAATTCCTTTCTTAACGTCGCCGTTGTGGATTATCTGCCCTAGCTGAAAGGCGTAATCTGTGTAGTCCACGCTTGTTTTATTTGTAAAGGGACCCAGGTCTATGCAATTGTGCCCCTTTTCTTTGAGATAGTTATAGAGGAGACTTTTCAGTTCTACGCCGTTATGGTCTGCAGCAAGCACGATGGTTTCAGCGTTATTTCCTAGCATTTAATAAGAGAAGTGTATGGATTTTTAAAGATTATTATAGTTATATCCTGCTTGCATATATCATCCCTCTCCTCTTGCTGTATGGATTTAATAAAACATTAAATCCGGATTTTTCCAAAAAGGACTTTAAGTCTTCTCCATTGTATTTTTCAGGGGCATTTTTAGATAACCCTCTTTTCTCAAGAATGCTATTTAAATTGTGATATTCCATACTTATTTTGCTTATCTTCTTTAAGATATCCTGCGGACAGTTGTACAATATCTCGTACTCAGCGCCCTCGCAGTCTATTTTTAAAAAGTCTACTTTAGAAATTCTGCTTTTGCTCATAAAATCTTTTAATGCGATTGTTTCAACAGTTATCTTCTGAGGGTTTTTGCTTTTGTTGAAAAAAGAGTGCGCCTCCTGATTTTCTTCTGATAGAAAGAGGTCCCTTGATTCATTTTTGAATGAGACTGCTTTCTTTATTGGGATTATATTATCGGCTTTATTAGCTGAGATATTAAAATTTAATAATTCGTAGTTTTCCGGGTCTGGCTCGAAGACATATACTTTTCCATTTGGCGCTTTTTTTGAGGCAAGTATTGAAAATAAACCTACGTGCCCGCCTATATCAATAATTAAATCGTCTTTGTTTATATCGAAGCCGTTCTTAAGATAGATGTTATAAACCCAAATTTCATTTAGTGCTTCCCTGTCTGTTGTTTTTGCGCGCACTCGGAATTTTAAGCCATTTCTTAAATTGTAAGTTATGTAACCATTGCTGATTATTCTGAAATAATCTCTGAAATAGAGCGGATAATTCTTCACAATCTTTATCATCTGCAATCCTTGTTTTAGTTTCATTTTAATTTATTATAATAAATAGTATTTATTTGTTTTTATTAGGTTATAAGGAGTAACCTCCGTCTATTACAAATACCTGCCCTGTGATATTTTTTGAGTCATCAGACGCCAAGAAAAGAGCTGTTTTTGATATGTCTCCCGGGGAATTTGTTCTTCCCAGAGGTATTTTCCCCTCTATCTCTCTTTTTATCTCGCTGTCATTGGCGTAAACAGACATTTTTGTGTCTATAAATCCCGGGGCTATGCAGTTTACTCTTACATATGGCGCCAAGGTTAATGCTAAAGATTTTGTAAGATAAACAACTCCTGCCTTTGATAAAGCATATTCTATTCCTTTATCTTTTTTTGGCATTAATCCTGAATTTGAAGAAATATTTATTATTGCTCCGCTTTTTTGCTCAAGCATTAGTCTTCCTGCTAATTGGGATGCAAAAAAAACGCTTTTTAGATTTGTGTCCATTACTTTGTTGTAGGATTCTTCTGTTGCTTGAAAGAAATCATGCCTTGGATATACTGCTGCGTTGTTGACTAAAATGTCAAGCCTCCCGTATTTTTCCTTAATATGCTCAAACATTTGTTTAAGCTCGTCAACTTTGGAGACATCTGCTTTTATTGCCTCAGTGTAATATGCTTCTCCAAGATTTTTAAAAATTTTTCTTTCATCTCCCCTGTAATTCAGAATAACATCTGCTCCTTCTCCTGCGAACTCTCTGACAATTGCAGCCCCCACGCCTGAAGAGCTTCCTGTAATTAACGCTAATTTATTCTCAAGCTTCATGGTGTTTGTTTATAGTCCTTGCTTAAAAAGATTTATATAATTATTTGAGAACTTCTATATAATACAATCTATAAAGAGTGAAGCTTTGTTATTGTTCTCGTTTGTTTCGCTGACTGTGTTGAAGCGGTCTAGAGTTATGTTATAGAAATGCGGAGATGAACAGGTGTAATCATCTAGAATAGTAACATAGTTGCCTGGTGTCAATCCTCCGTAATTAGAATCTCTTGTGAGGTTTAATCCCTGAATAAAAATATTAAAGGCTCCTGCATCACCACCCCCGATGTTCTTGATTGTTGCTGAAATAAGAACTCTTTTAATTGTTGAATTTCCTATAAGAAGATAATACTCTGAAGAGTTTATATGTGAGATTGAGAGGTCTGGCTGAGGTGGAGGAAGAATTATAGTGTCTCCTTTATAGAGGGTTTTGCCTGCTATTTTTACATATTCGTCATTTGCAACATTTCTATTATCACGATAACTAATTGGATATGATATTCCTAAAACATTAATAGTTCCTATTCCATCTGCTGTTACAATTGCTCTTGTCATTTGTAATGTATTTATGTTCATGAATTCTATTGTGCTACTTGTGAAAGAGCTGGTGTCATTCATAACGGTTTTTAGCTGAAGAGTTACGCTGTCTGGCTGAGGTGGAGGAAGAATTATAGTGTCTCCTTTATAGAGGGTTTTGCCTGCTATTTTTACATATTCGTCATTTGCAACATTTCTATTATCACGATAACTAATTGGATATGATATTCCTAAAACATTAATAGTTCCTATTCCATCTGCTGTTACAATTGCTCTTGTCATTTGTAATGTATTTATGTTCATGAATTCTATTGTGCTACTTGTGAAAGAGCTGGTGTCATTCATAACGGTTTTTAGCTGAAGAGTTACGCTGTCTGGCTGAGGTGGAGGAGATATGCAGACTCCGTTTTGACAAACGTAATTACCAAGAGAACTGCAAAGTTTGTTCTCTGTGAATATGGTGCAAGAGCCCTCTTTAAGAAGGTCTGAATTCTGGCACGCGTCAAGGTAGTAAGATGTAGTGTTTGCTGGAGTAACAGCTCCTAATACAAAATAGTTTAATCCTCCGTCAGTGTCTGTGCAGATTGGAAAAGTAATAACATCTCCTTTGTATAAAGTTCTTCCTTGTATAAAGACAGCTTCATCTTCTGCAACATTTCTATTATCACGATAGTTGATAACGTACGATCTTGCTAAAACAATAATGGTGCCTAAACCATCTGAAGTGATGATTGCTTTTTCGGTCTTTAATGTGTTTATGTCTATGAATTCTATTGTGCTGCTTGTGAAAGAGGATGTGTCATTTATGACAGTTTGTAGCTTGAGAGTTGCGCTCTTAGCGTACTTGCATGCTCCATCAACACAACCATAAGGACATTGTATCTTTTTCTGCTCTATTGTTCCGTAGTCGCAATATTGCTCGTATACATATGAAGTAAGTTTTCCTCTTGTTCCTGAATTTATACAATAATCTGTTCCTGTGTTCCCACCGCTGTCTGTTACAGTTGTTTTCCCATAAATTCCATCTGGACCATCTGGATCGAAACAACCATAGCCGTCATCTCCAGGACTTAATTGCACTCTCTTCCCGAAGAATTTATTAAATAAATCAGAGAAAAAGCCTGCGGAAGCAAATGGCATAGACAAAAGCAAAGTTAACCCCAAGAAAATAAAGATAAATTTATTCCTCTTTTTCATCTTACCCTTTTATTATTAATTGTTTAATAAATTTTGATATATATATATATCTTTCGTTTTCTCGGATTTTGTCTTATCCAGAAATATTTATATAATCTCTTTCTTACAAAAGAAGCATGGCATCAATGCCCCTAAGTTTATTGGACGAAAAAGAGGATAACTCTCAACAAGGAGAAATAAGAAAAGAGAAGAAATTTGACTTTATTTCAAAGCTTATGCAGCCCTCTGTTTTTCCGCATTTAGTTGATTATGTGCAATGGCAGGCAGAAACAAGACAATCTCCGAATACAGAGTCTTTATATTCTAAAATACCTGATAGAGCTCCTGTTTCAATAAATTTGGATCCGACGAGCGCCTGTAATTACCAGTGCCCGCATTGCGTTGACAAGGATATCTTGAATACCGGAGAGAAATATGATTATGACAAACTTGCAAAGCGTCTTGGAATGATGTATGAAAGAGGTTTGAAATCAGTTATTATAATAGGCGGGGGAGAGCCTACTTTATACAGAGAGTTTGAAGATTTGGTTGGGTTTGCAAAAGAGAGAGAAATTCAAGTGGCTATTGTCAGTAATGGAACAGGCATGGAAAAAATTGCCAATGTTGCACATCTTCTTGGCGAGAAAGACTGGATAAGACTTTCTCTGGATTCTGCTTCAGAAGAAAAATTTCAGGCAATGCACCTCCCAAAAGGAAAGATGATTCCGCTGAAACAAAAAAACAAAGTTCCTATTACGCTTGAGCAAATTTGTGAGAATGTCAGAGAGCTAAAGAGAGTTTATCCTGAATTGAATATGGGCTTCTCGTACATAGTCACATGGCCTGGTGCGCGGATAAACAAGAGCTATATTGAAGAAAACATAGAAGAAATAGTTCCTACTGCTTACAGGGCAAGAGAAAGCAGATTTAGTTTTCTATCTTTGAAAGCGTTCTTGGAGAGAGATGAAGAGCATAACGCGGAGAGAATTGGACTTGATAAAAAAAGAAGCGATTACAGAGATGTAATTGATAGAATTAGAGGAAAGATAGATGAAGCTAAAAGAATAGAGAATGATAAATTTAAAGTAGCAGTAAGCTCTAACCTGCGCGTTCTTTTAGAGGGCGAAGAAGAAAGATATACTAAACAGCCAAAAGAGTGCCATATGTCTTATTTCAGGCAGGTTTTGGGAATAAGAGGGGTTGTTATTTGTCCAGGATACAGGGCTGAAGCAAGCGCTAAAATATCTGACAAGGAAGCGTATTTAAATGAAGCTGAGAATGGCTCAAATGCTTCTTTGATAAAACTTGCGGAGAAGATTAAGACTTTTGACGCATCAAAAATCTGCAGGAATGTTGTTTGCATGTACAACGACGCCAACTGGTTTATTGAAAATTTGATAGAAGAAGCTGTAAATAATCCTTCTTCGCTGGCGAAATTAAAACCCGGGGAAGAATTGCATGATTATTTCTTGTGATGGCATTGGACTTAACTGATTTATTGAAATTGGAAAAGACGGTTCATGTATTTGTATTAAAGATTCATCCGATAAATCGCGAAGTTCCTCTTTAAAATGTCGGCTAATATTCTTTCCTAATCATCCAGAATTTCTAATTGTGTGAAGAACTTGGGTCGTGCTGTGATTCTTCGGGTCGCCGACAAATTCTATTCTTCCGCCGTAGCTTTCGACAACTGGTATTTCTGGAAAAACCCTTCCTTTGTAATCCGGGCCCTTTGTGTGTATGTTTGGCTTGTAAAGGTCAATCAGAAAACAAGGATCATTCTGCTCCATAGGAACAACATAGTCAACAGCACCAAAAGAAGCAATCATTTCAAGACGCTCGTAATCCGGCGTTACCGGCTTTCTGTCAGGTTTTATTCTCGCCATTGAGTCGTCGGTGTTTACAGCTACGATTAAAGCGTCTCCAAGTGATTTTGCAGCGTATAAGTAACGAGCATGCCCTACATGAAGTATGTCAAAACATCCGTTGCCGAAGACAATTGTTTCTCCTCTTTTATGCCTTCTCTCTATTATCGGCTTTAGTTCAAAGGGATTAAAAAATAATTTGTGCCTGATGTCTGAGCAGAAGTATTTTATATCCTCTTTATTCATTAGCTGTTTTAATTTTGAGCATATTTAAAGATTATTGACTTGCAGGATTTATTTCTTTCAGGGCTGATAAAACTTTATCAGGTGTTATGCTTTTTGTTAATTCCTCATTATACTGGTCCATTTTCTCCGGGAAAAAATCAGCAAGCATCGGCGAGAATATTTTTTTTAGCAAGCCATATCCTTCTATTTCGTCAGGAGAGGTGCAAAAAAATAATCCTATTGTCTGCTTTTTTAGAGCAAGAGCAACGTGCAAAGCCATTGTGTCGGTTGTTACAACTGCTTTGCATAAATTAACGAGAGATGCAAATTCTAAAACGCTGTTGTTTATGTCCATTGTATAAACTTTTTGTGCATGCCTAAATTCTTCTGATATTTTTTCGTATATATTTTTCTCATTTGGACCGCCTAATAAAAGTATAGAATACCCTTCATTTAGAGCTTTTCCGACAAATTCTTTTACATTATTCTCATGCCAGGCTTTGGAGGGCCATCTTGAGGAAGCGCCAAAATAAATTCCAAGCAGGTTTTTTACATCTGGATTTTCTTTTGAGAGGTAATTTTCAGCATATCTTATCTGCTCATCTCCCAGAATTATAGGGACGTGCTGCTTTCTATAAGAAATTTCAGCAGTCTGGAACATTATTTCCTCCATTGTTTTCGTGTTGTTTTTTTTAAAAGAATCATCAAATACTGTGTTTAGATAATACTCTGCTCCAAGATTGAAAGCGGATAAATATCCGTTTTCAGAGAAAAACCCGTATTTTTTATCTGCAGATATTTTAACTGCGAGCTCGGTTGCTTCTTTGTCTATGTCAAGATTGTAGAGCATGTCAAATTTTTCATTTTGAATATATGGCAATGAGAGAACTTTATCTATGTGCGGACTATTTTTTAGAACATCAAGTGTTTTCGGCAGTGTGAGCCAGGTTATATTTGAACCTGGATAGATTTCTTTCAAAGTTTTTGCGAGAGGTATTGTTCTTAGAACATCTCCTATTGCACCGAGTTTTATTATTAATATCTTTTTCATTGAAATTAGTTGGCGGCCGGTTTTTTAAGTTTATCCAAAGACTTATAACTTTCAGTTTTTACAAAAATTCATGAAAGTGTATATAGCCGGAAAAATAAGGAGCGAGAGCGAGAGAGAATTCCTTGAAGAGATAGACGCAATGTGCAAATCTCTCGGATTTGATAGTTTTCTGCCACATAGAGATGTCGGCATTGCAAAGAGCGTGGACGATGTTCAAAAGATATTTGAAGGAGATATTATAAAGGGTTTTAGGGATGTTGATATTGTTGTCGCTGCTTTAGACGGCTTGCATGTTGGCGCCGGGACAGCCTGGGAGATTGGATATGCCTATGCAAAGGGAATACCGTGTATCGGAATAAAAACAGACGAGCGAGTGAAAGACGCTTTTGAATATTTAAGTGCAATACTTATTGGCTCTATGCAGATTGTTGAATCCCTGCCTGAACTGAAAGAAAGATTAGGCGAGTTTAGGGAAAGTAAATTATAGAATTTGGACCGGGACTGTCTGATAATTTTTTCTGTACAAATTTTGAAGAGTTTAAACAATCAGTTCTAGAACTTTTAGCAGATATTCAGGCAGAATAATCTACCTCCTAAATCCCAATAAGGTCTTCAAAAAGAATGCCTTATTATGCCAAAGTTGCTTTGCAGAAAACTGCGCACTTCAGTGCGCAGATGAATGCAACTTTGGACATCCAAACCTCAAGAATCCTCCAAAGTTGGATTCTTGACGGCACTCAAAGTCCTATGGACTTTGATGAGTCCAACAAACCGCACACTTTAGTGTGCGGTAATACACAAGGACTTTTTGATAATCATACTGCTACGAAAAGAGGAGTATAATAACTAATACTTGAATCTTCTTT
>CAYIOA010000005.1:22188-33894 GCA_964364885.1 Candidatus Woesearchaeota archaeon | reverse complement strand
AGACTTCTTGAAGAACGAAGGCTATGATGCTTTATATGTTTATGACATAATGCCCCGCGCACCAGACATAGATGTTATAAAATTTGCAGAGAAAGAAAAGAGGATTTTAATCACAAACGATAAAGATTTTGGAGAACTAGTTTTCAAACTAAAGATATATTCTCCAGGTGTAATTTTTCTGAGACTAAAGAGCGATAATCCAAAGAAGAGGCAAGAACATATTCTATATTTGATAAGAACATTCAAGGATAAATTGAAAGATAGTTTTGTCGTTATAACAGAAGGAAAGATAAGGATTAGAAGATTGAGGTAAAACCTTTATTGAGTAAGATGCTGGCGGATTTGTGGATTTCAGATTATTCTACGTATGCCTTTCCACTCGTTTAATGCTTTTTCGTAGCGCTCCCAGTTATCTGTTGGAAACCACTGCCCCTTAAAATGAAATCCAACCAATTTATTCTTTTCAGCCAGCAGAGGCCAAATTTCTCTTTCTATTGAAACAGCTCTTCCTTCCGGGATTAATTCTATAACCTCTGGTTCTAAAATATACAAACCAGAACTTATAAGATTGCTCGGCGCTTCCTCTTTTTTTGGTTTTTCTACAAATTTTTTTATTTTATTTTCATCTAAATCAACAACGCCATATTGCGAAACATCATCTACTTCTGTAAGGGCAATTGTTCCGAGCGCCCTATTCTGTTTATGCATCTCATACATTTCTTCTAAGTCTATGTCCTTTAACTCGTCACCGTTGCACATATAGAAAGTATCTTTTAAAAAGTGCTTCGCTAATTTTAAAGCTCCTGCTGTTCCAAGAGGAGTTTCTTCAATAATATAATTTATATTAACGCCAAGTTTAGAGCCATCTCCAAAATGCTCTTTGAACTTTTCTGCCTTATACCCTACTGCCAGGATTATTTCATTAGCGCCATGACGCTTGAACAAATCAATAACATGCTCTAGAATCGGCTTTCCTTGTAATGGGATTAGCAATTTAGGAATTTCATAAGTCAAGGGCCTTAGTCTCGTGCCAAGACCTCCTGCAAGTATGAATGCCGTTCTCGGTTTTTCAGTTTTATTATTATTCAAGTGGGGCTGCCCGGATTCGAACCGGGGTCACAAGCTCCCAAAGCTCGTAGGCTGACCAAACTACCCCACAACCCCTATAAAAAATAAAGAGAGGAGCTTTTTAAGTCTTGTCACAATTAACTAAAAATATTCTGCAATATCCTTATGCCATCAGCAATGATAAAGCCAATTGCCCCAAGAACAAGAAGCCCAATGGCAGAAATCTTCGCAATAGTCTGAAACTCAATTTTGCTCGGCTTTTTCAGCAAATGCCAAACGCGTTTTGACTGCACAACAAAAGATTTAATTCTATTAAAGATTTCCATCAATATCCTACAAAAACCATCTTTTTAAAATTATTTATTGTCAAATTGGATTTAGTACCCTGCAGCTTGCTGCGTCGCCAATTTGACAACTTTAAAGTCCATAGGACTTTGAGGCCTCAAGAATCATCGATTCTTGAAGTTAGAGATTGCTGGTCGCGAAGCGAAAAATTTCGCGAAGAATACCCGCATCAGATTACTCTGGGGATCTCAAAGTTTCCCAAACTTTGATGTAGCGAAATTTTAGGCAATCTCTTTATTGCTCATCAACAAAATCTATCCCTAATTCGCTTTCCAAAGAACTTTTGGAATTATTAAGAATGTCCTCAGAGATGCCAAGAATTTGTGAACTCTTGACTCCTGTAATAATCAAAAGAACTTTAAGAGTCTTCTCCATGTCAGGAGATATTTGTGCTCCAGAAATTATCTTGGCGTCAGGCGCAACTTTTTCTCCAATAATTTCCATAACTCTCTTATATTCGTCAAGTGACATATCATTCCCGCCGATGAGATTAACAAGCACGCTCTTTGCATTTGTAATATCCACATTGAGCAGGGGATTATTTATCGCTCTTTCAACAGCATCTCTTGCTCTGTCTTGTGAATCAGACTCGCCTATGCCAATTAAAGAAACGCCACCGTTGGACATCACTGCTTTAACGTCAGCAAAATCTAAATTAACAAGTCCTGATTTGGTTATCAATTCAGTTATCCCTTTAACAGAATTAGTTAAGATTTCATCTGCAACTTTAAAAGCAGTGTGTATTGGTAAATCAGGCGCAATTTCAAGAAGCTTGTCATTGGGAATAACAATCAAAGTATCAGTAATTGCAGCCAGTCTCTCTAGTCCGTATTGGGCATTTTCTATTCTTTTCTGCCCTTCAACAGTAAACGGCAGGGTGACAACTCCAATTGTTAAAGCGCCGGCTCTTTTGGCCAAATCAGCAATCACATGAGAAGACCCTGTGCCAGTTCCTCCGCCGAGTCCGCAGGTGATAAAAACCAAATCAGCATCAGAAAGCTTGGTTTTTATTTCATGCTCTGATTCTTTGGCAGCCTGCTCACCGATTTTCGGATTGCTTCCAGCCCCAAGTCCGTGCGTTAATTCCTTTCCTATAAGTATTTTAGTATCAACATCAGTATACAAAAGATCCTGAGCGTCAGTATTTATTGCAATAATCTCGCATCCTTTGATTCCTATCTCTTTCATTCTAGAAACAGAATTACCTCCTCCGCCACCACACCCAATAACCTTTACTCTTGCTGATTGCTTCTTAAGAAGAGTTTCAAGCTCCTCATCTATTGCTTTTGTAGGATGAACCTCTTTTTCTATGTATACCTCTGGCATATATTCCAAAGGCAAAGATTGTTTAAAAGGATTGTTGTAGGGAAACTACAGTGGGGAAATTACAACGAGATTCTATATTTCTAATCATTTGTCTTTATTCTTTTCTTTCTTTTCATCAACTTCCTCAAAACTAAGCTCCTCCCCAATAAGCTCTTTGAATTTCTCTTTGCATATATCAACAAGAATTTTCATCCCCCTTGCGCCGCGTATAATAACTCCTTTATCACCAATCTCAAATTCTGGAATAAACTTGAAAAAGAGCATAAAAAGCGATTCTATCTTTTCTTTTTTATCATCAACTTTTCTGATAATTTTAAATTTATATTTTAAATGTTTCCCTGAAAGAGGATTATTAAAGTCAACAGTAACGCGCGCTCCGGAAACAGCAAGGATTTTGACTAAATAATTGTCTAGGGTAAGCATCATTCCCGTCCTGGGTGCAATATTCTTCTCTGTAAATGATTTCAATGGAATAGTAGTGATTAGCTCTTTCTTTCTCTCGCCAAATCCCTCCTTGGGAGCAACATCAATCTCGAATTCTTTGTCAAGATCCTTATTCTCCAAAGCCCTGTCTAATCCAGGAACAACCATTCCTTCGCCAATACAAACTATTGTCTTCTGCTCTTTAGCTTCAGGATTAATTTTTTTGAGATCCTCAGCTATATTAGAGTCAAAAATCTGTCCATTTGCATATCCAGTATATTTTATTTCTACAAATTCTTTTTTCTTTGTTTTCTCCATAGCCAAAGAAGGTTAAGTAGTAAGTTTTATAAACATTTCTTGTGAAGTTGAGTCATGGTTTTACGAGTTATTAATGCTACAGATGCGAAAACTGGAACAATAATTCTTGTTGACAACGAACCTTATACAGTCAGGTCAAACGATATAAGCAAGACAGGAAAGCACGGTGCAAGCAAGTGCAGAATAGAAGCAGTTGGCGTTTTCAATAATAAGAAAAAAATTGTGGCTGTTCCCGGAGGCGAGCGTTTTGATGTTCCAAATGTTACAAAGCATAGAGCCCAGATATTAAACTTCGCAGAAAACACAGCTTCTGTTATGGACTTGGAAAGTTATGAAACAATAGACCTCCCATATAAGGGAGAGTTAAAAGAGGAATTGCAGTCGGAAAAACAGGTTGAATACTGGGAAATAGAAGGCAGAAAAGTAATAATGAGGATAATTTAATAGATGGCGACAAAAATAGCTGTTGCGCAGAAAAGAATGTTTGCAGACGTTTTTGTTTGTAAAAGATGCAGCAAGAAAATAAGGTCTCAGTCAGTTAGAATTATCTCTGGAAAAGTAAAATGCCCAAAATGCAATGGTCGTTCGTTCAGAACGATAAGAAGGAAGTGAGGTGAGAATGGGTTTTGTAATATATGACTTGGCGTTTTTAGCTATCTTCACGATTTTTATAATTTTATTCATCCAGACAAAAAAAAAGAATTTAGAAAGGCAGGGAATTCTTTATCTATATAAAACAAAATTCGGCATTGATTTTATAGACAAAATCGCCAAAAAATACAAAAATATTCTAATGCCTGCGAGGTATGTTGTAGTAGCTTCAGGAATAATACTAATGGCTACAATTATTTGGCTGATGGCTCAATCAACTTATTTATACCTGACAACACAAATCTCTCAGGTTATAAAGGCTCCTCCTCTTGTCCCTTTAATCCCTTATTTCCCGAAAATTTTTGGCCTGGAATCATTATTGCCTCCTCTCTATTTTACTTATTTCATTATAGCATTTGGCGTAGTAGCAATTTCACATGAATTCTCGCATGGACTTTTTGCTCGTTTGCACAATTTCAAAATACACTCTACAGGGTTTGCCTTTATGGGCCCTATTCTGGGAGCATTTGTCGAGCCTGACGAAAAGCAGATGGCCAAGGCAAAAAAATTTCCGCAGCTTTCTGTTCTGGCAGCAGGAACATTTGCCAACGTAATAATGACAATAATCTTTGGGCTTGTTTTATGGCTGTTTTTTATCAGCGCATTTTCCCCAGCAGGATTGAAATTCAATACATATGCCCTGGCAGAAATCCCTCTAAAAGACATAACTATTCTAGAAGACAGCACGCTTGGCGAGGAACTTGTCAAGGTAAGCGTAAGCAATCAGATTTTCTATTTAGATAAACAAGCACTTTCAGATTCATTAGAAAAAAACACGCCTTCAATAATAGGTTATATAGACTCCCCTGCTTTCAGGTCCCAATTAAAAGGGGCAATAACAGAAATAGACGGGGGGAAAATCTCTTCGTATGATGATCTTGCTAGTTCCTTGGAGTCATTAAAACCCGGAGATACTGTAACAATTAGAACTGCGGTATTGAAGAATAATCTGGACAGCAATTCAGAGATAAAAGAATATAAAATAGTCCTGGGAGAAAGGGAAGGAAAATCATTTTTAGGAGTAGGTTTCTGGCCAGTGCAGACTCGCGGTATTCTAGGCAAGATTTATCAAAATTCAATAATAAAAATAAAAGACCCCAGAATTTACTATGAATCAAGCCTAAAAGATTTTGGATGGTTTATTTATTTCTTGTTGTGGTGGATTGTTGTAATAAACATTGCAGTCGCTCTCTTCAATATGCTCCCTCTGGGAATTTTAGACGGCGGAAGATTCTTTTATCTTCTAGTCTGGGGCATAACAGGAAAAGAGAAAATAGGCAAGAAGTCTTATCAAATAGCAACATATGCTCTAATAGCAGTTGTTATTTTGCTAATGGCCAGATGGGTTTTCTCTTTATTGTCAAATTGGGTTTAATACCCGCAGCTTGCTGTGGGGACCTCAAAGTTTCCCAAACTTTGATGGCACTCAAGATTCTATTAGAATCTTGATGTAGCGAAATTTTAGGCAATCTCTCTATTCCAAACTGCGCTTAATTAAAGAATTCTATGCCTTCTTTAGTATAAGCAACAAATCTTACCCCAACAGGAATGCTAAGCAGCGCAGATATCAAAGCCATATGCTCCTTGCCGCTGCCGGAAACAATAGAAAGCGCAACTTCAAAATCTTCGCTCAATTCTCGTTTTATTTTGTCATGTATTTCTTTTTTTATTTCAGTTAAACTTCTTTTGCTGTCAATTTCAATTATTATGCACTTTTCATTGCTTGGAAATTCTTTAGTCTCTTTATCCTTAACCAAAACAATTTTATCGCACTCTTTTATTTTGTTTATCAAGGCAGTTATCTGTCCCCAGTTCTCCTTATCATTTCCGAGAAAAGCCACAAGATCCATACTAAACTAAAAACATTAGATTTATAATAATTGCTATATTAAAGTACAAATGGTAAAAGATCTTCCTCTTGGGGAAATAATACTGCGTAAATACGAAAAACCTTACGAGTCAACACAAAGAGAATTAATGAGAAAGATATGCCTCTCTCTCGGCTTGTTGCAGCCGGGAGATTCCAGGGACATAATAATTGACTTATTGTTTGTTTTAGAGGAGGCAAGAAAGAAAAAATCATGGCTTTCTTCATTCGAGATTCGCGACAAGGTTTATGAGATAAGAAAAGAAAATTCTCTTGAGAATAAAGGCTTAGCAGAATCAAACATAAGAAGGCAGCTAAAAAGATTGAGAGATGCAATGCTGGTAGACAAGCAGGAAAATAAGTATCGCCTCTCAGAATTTTCTCAATTATCAGAAATATTCGAGATAAAAATAGAAAAATTCCTGATACCCCAGACAATAGACAGGATTAAAGAGTATCTCGGGAAGCTTGACTCTCAGCCAAATTAGCCTTATCTCCAAGAACTACAAAAATCCAACAGGAGAAGAAAATTTATAAACCCTAATTTCCCACTATTATAACTACTTCTTTAATATCAGGAAGTAGCGGAGCTTAAAATGCTTTTCATAATAAAGGTAACAACAAACAAAGAAGAAAAAGCAATTGAAATGATTGCTAAGAGAGCTGAAAAAAAAGCTCTTAGTATATTCGCCTTAGTCAGACCTTACGGTCTCAAAGGGTATATTATACTTGAAGCAGCTGACCGCGAATCAGCAGAAGAGTCTGCGTTTAATCTTCCTTACGTTAAAGGCATAATAGGAAAAACAGTTTCTTACGACGAAATAAAAAATATGCTTGAGCCAAAAGTCGAGGAAATGAACATTACAATAGGTGATATAGTAGAGATAATAGGCCAGACATTCAAGGGAGAGCAGGCAAAAGTAACAAGAATAGACAAGCAAAAAGGAGAAATAGTAGTCTCTCTCCTAGGAGCTTCAGTTCCAATTCCTGTAACAGTAAAGATGGACAACGTAAAGGTTATAAGGCGCGAAAAGGAGGAAGATGCGGAGAAATCAGAGCAAGATGAAAGTTAAATTAATTGTCGAGGGAGGAAACATGCAGCCTGGCCCGGCAGTTGCTCAGCAGCTTGGTCCAATGGGAATAAACATCGGAAAAGTTATTTCTGATGTAAATAAAGAAACAGCAGGGTTCAAAGGCACAAAGGTTCCTGTTGAAATAGATGTTAATGGAAAAACAAAAACATACACAATATCAGTCTTTTCTCCTCCTGTCTCAGAATTAATAAAAAAAGAATTAAGCCTGGAAAAAGGATCTGGAGTTCCAAATAACTTCAAAGTCGGAAACATCTCCTTCGAGTCTATCGTAAGTATAGCAAAAACAAAAATGCCAAACTTGCTGGCCAGAGATATGAAGTCGGCAGTAAAGCTCATCGTCGGCACATGCACATCAATGGGAGTTTATGTAGACAGCAAAGAGCCAAAAGAAATAGAATTAGACATAGACGCAGGAGTCTACAATGCTCAAATTAGCCAGGAGATAACTGTTACTTCAGAAGAGAAAAAGAAGCAATTAGCAGTATTTTTCGCAGCTGTTAAATCTAAACAGGAACAGGCAGCTAAAGCCGCCGAGGAAGCGAAGGCAGCAGCCGAAGCAGCAAAGGCCGAAGCAGCGCCGCCAGCAGCAGAAGCAGCAAAGACTGAAGCCGCACCAGCTAAAAAAGAAGAGAAACCAGAAGCAAAGCCGAAAGGCAAGAAATAAATTGTCGTGATGGGAAACATACGCAGAATGAAATTTATAAATTTAGCGTACAGAAGTGTCCACTATATTTTTTTGATGATCTAAAATTATAAAGTAATTAATTTATATCCACAAACACCAAGATTGTAAACTTCTGTTTTACCAATTCTTTTCATACCTTCTCCTTCATGAATATGACCACAGAACGCATACTTTGGTTGCGCTCTTTTAATATAGTCCAAGATAAGCTTACTTCCGGCGTGTTTTCCTTGCCAGTGCTTAGGAGCCATTGGTCCAACTTTATCTAAAAATCCATAAGGTGGCTGATGATGAACCAAAACATCAACATTTTCAAATCCTCTTAAAATATTTCTAGCCTTGTCGGTTTGCTTTTTCGCCTTTTTCATTCTTTCTCTATATTTTTTTGGCTTAAAGTCTTGTACCCAATTAGTATCAACAAAGTACTGAAGTCCTCCAATTCTAATACCCTCAACATTAGCAAGTCTATTATTAATTATTCTTACTCCATCTATATCTTTTAAGTCGTCTGTCAGAAAAGGAAGAGGTAATCCTATTTCTTTAGATTCTTTCCTTGTTTCAGAATTAGAACTTTCAACATTTCCATAAATCGTGTAAACGGGAGCAAATCTTGCTAAATATTTTACAACTTTCATTGAAGAAGTATATGCTTCCATGAAGGCTCTTTTCTTTTGTGATGGACTAAATTCCTTAGGCTCTAAGCCTTGTTTTTGCCTATCAACATTCTCAAAAGCCATTTTCCTCATTAAACTAGCACTACCTAAATCTCCTGTTAAGAGAATTAAATCTACATCTTTAGCTGGGATTCTTTTTACTTTTTCCAAATCTCCATGTGGGTCTCCAATAGCCAAAACTTTCATTTCTAACATAATCTTATTATCCTTATAAATTTACTTCAGAATATATTTTTTAAAGCTTCCTAATCAGAAAATATAGTACCCAGTTTTGTGGGCATAATTTATTTTGGCGTATGGAAAATGTGGGCAGATAGTGAAAAATTAATGGATTTTTAGAAAATTACCTCTTTTAGTCTGTTATCCATAATGTCATCAATTTCTTCTATCTTACCTTTCTAGACAATTCAAGCATGAGCTTAACTAATGGAAAGCTTAGAACTCCCTATCAAGCTTTTCTAGAGAAGAAAAGAAAGGAATAAAAAGATGAGCAACTTAAACTCACGAGAGAACATTAATAGAGGACACTACAAAAAGCCAAATCAACCAAAACATTTAAAAGCGCAAAACATATAAAAAATTATCGCTGAACTACATCCTCAACTAGCAGAAATTCTTGCGATTGAGGCAGAATGTAGGAGATAAAATGAATGTACAAGAAGCACTGAACGAGTTAAGAAAAGAAGAAAAAAGAAAATTCGATCAAACTCTAGACCTAATTATAAATTTAAGAGGCATGGATGTGAAAAAAGAGAACATAAATTTGATTATTGTTCTTCCAAATAAAATAAAAGAAAAAAAGGTTTGCGGCTTTTTAAAGTCAAAATCTCCCCTGATACCAACTATTACAGAGCCAGAATTCTCAAAATACAAGGACAAAAAAGCATTAAAAAACCTGGTAAAAAACTACGACTATTTCATATCTCTTGCTCAATTAATGCCTTCGGTTGCAACAACATTCGGTAAAATTCTAGGTCCTGTTGGAAAAATGCCTTCCCCCCAGCTTGGAGTAATATCGGAAGAAAAAGAGAGTGCAATCAGGGAAGCTCTGGAAAAAATCGCAGTTTCTACCAAAATAAGGATAAAAGAGCCAAGTATAAAATTAATGATTGGAAAAGAAAGTATGAAAGACCAGGAGATAATAGAAAATGTGGAATTCTTCTACAAGTCCTTGTTAAATGCTCTCCCCAAAAAGATTGAGAACGTAAAATCAGTCATGATAAAGTTTACCATGACTAAACCTATAAAGTTGGAGATAAAATAATGGCTGCAAAAAAACCCTCTGGCAAGTTAAAGAAAGTTTCAGAAGAAAAAATTAAAATTGTTCAGGAATTAGCCCGCAAATTAAAAAATGCCAATACAATACTGTTAGTCTCAACAAAAGGACTTCCATCATCGCAATTTCAAAAAATAAAGAAGAATCTCCGCGGCAAGGCAGAGATTATTGTAGCTAAAAAATCTCTTGTAGACAGATCAATAGAGGGAACAGAAAAAGGTGCTCTGCAGAATCTGAAGAAACTAATCGGAGAGAACATAGCCCTAGTCATTTCTAATGTCGAAGCATTTGAACTTTCAGCCTGGTTTGCAGATAATCAGAGCCCTGCAAAAGCGAAAACAGGAGACATAGCCCCGGAAGACATAACAATCGAGGCAGGTCCAACAGAGTTGCTGCCAGGCCCGGCAATATCAGAGTTATCAAGTGTTGGTCTGAAGGTCGCAGTTGAAAACGGAAAGCTTGCTATAAAGCAAGGAAAAACTCTATCAAAAAAAGGAGAGACGATAAATGAGAAAACATCCAATGTTCTAAGCAAATTAAACATCCTTCCAATAAAAGTAGGATTTATGCCAGTTGCGGCATATGACTCAAAAACAGAGAAAATATACGAGAGCATAAGGATAAATAAGCAGGAGGCATTAGAGGAATTGCGCCTCTCTCTTTCTAAAGCGCTGGGGCTCGCAATTAACATAGGCTACACCGCCAAAGAAACAATATCTTACTTCATAGCAAAAGCTTCAATGGAAGAGAAAGCAATTGAAAAATTAATTGAAAAAACACAGGAGGAAAACAAAAATGGGAATTGATACTCAGATTTGCAAATTAGACAATCAATTCAACGCGGCGTATGACGCTGGAGACTTTGATATGGCTGAAAAAATAAATGACCAAAGATACGAAGCAGTTTACACTCTGCATGGGCAGGCAATAGAAAAAAGAATAAGGATCCTAGAAGATAAAACTCTTTCTGGAAGAATATTCAGGCAATATAGGCTTGAAGAGATTGAGTGTGATATTGAGATGTTTAGAAGTTTATTAAAGACATACTTGTCTCATGGGGTGGAAATTGCTAATGATAAAACTCACAAGGAGGAAGCATAATGGAATATATATACGGTGCGTTACTGTTGCACAAGCTTGGACAGTCAGTAAGCGAAACAAACCTGAAGAAGGTTATCTCAGCTACCGGCGCAGAAGTTGACGAAAGCAAAGTGAAAACCTTAATAGCCAGTTTAAGCGGTGTAGACATAGAATCAGAACTGTCTAACGCAAGTGCTGTTATGGCCGCCCCTGCAGCAGGAGCAAGTTCAGGCGAGTCAGCCGGAAAAGAAGAAAAGAAAGAAGAAGAAAAGCCAAGTGAAAGCGCTGCTGGACTAAGTGCGCTCTTCGGTTAAATTCATTTTTTAAGGAGTGCTCTTAGTTGTAGCAAAGAAGATATATCTTTAAAAGTTGCTCAGAGTATAGTTTGGTATGCGAATAAGAGTATCTGAGAGAAAATCTCTCGATGTAGTCCTAATGAACAGCAATGGAAAGTTCTACATTGCCGATAGAGAGGTAAGAATTTCTAACATTTCTCATCCAATTAATTTTACATTTGCCACAGAGCCAAGAAAAACATCTCCGAGAAAATTGGCTGATTTATTTATCACAAACTATCTGGAATACGCGGATAGAATAAAAATAGAGGAGTTTAATGGGCTAATTCTTTGGGATATTGAAACTACCAGATTTAGCAAGGGAATTATACAAAACAACGACTTTATAAAATTTAAAGATTCTTATGAACTGCTTGTTCAGTTCTGCCAGTATAAATTTTCTAAACCTTTATAAGCTAATCCAGACACAAATATTCAGCCCGGATGGCACAATGCCCATGTGCGACAATGGTACTCGGGCGGTCTTGAGAACCGCTTTCCTTCGGGATTTCCAGGTTCGATTCCTGGCGTGGGCGTTTATCAAATCATGTTCAGTTTCATTTATCA
>CAYIOA010000005.1:0-22088 GCA_964364885.1 Candidatus Woesearchaeota archaeon | reverse complement strand
TTGTTTCTTGGGAATAAAATAATAAAAAGGGCTTGTTATTCAGGTAAGTCGCATCAAACATTTGTTGAATTTCTGGCGTGACAGTTGTTAAGTGCATAAGAACACCTCTGGTTCTCGGTATAGCTTCTTTAGTCGTAAATCTAACGCTATCTTCAAGAGTATGCCTTTCTAGATCGCTATGAGGAGAGTATATTCTCAATCCTCTTTCTCCTTCAACCAACTCTTTGATACTATCGTAGAAAGGATAGTGGTCTCTAGCATCTGGCTGGCACGCTAATACAATATCATATCTGTTTCCGGTTATTGTTTCCCTAGGAGAAAGCTTAGTTCTTCTTGCAGGAATCTCAAGCTTTAGCTCAGATTTTTTTCCTGGCTCTTCAATTTCTATTGTTGCCATGTATTTGCCTATTATGTGGGATTTATAAATATGTGCTCGGTTTCTGGGGCATAATTTTTTTAGGCGTATTAAAAATGTGGGTAGATAGTGAGAAATTAATTGATTTTTATTTAATCATAACTAAATCTTCCTCTCCTTCGAAATGATAAGATCCTTTCAACAAACTCCCTTCAAACTCTAAACTATTATCCTCTCTAATTCTATATCTTCCTTCATCAACTCTTTTGACAAAACCTCTATTATCCCTCATAGGACCTTCATAAGTAAGATACCTTCTCCTAATCATTTCCTGAGGATCAACATAAATTTTCATTCTTGTTAAATCTTGTCCTAGAGATTCAAGCTTATCTAAAGCTATATCTTCATCATTTTCTCCTTTAGTAATTTCAAGTAAGATATCATGATGGTCTGTCTTACTAGGAGCTCCACTATGCATAAGGACTACAAATCTCATCCATTCATTAATTAAAGGAATTACCTCTGTCATGAAAATAGAAAAAGATTATGGTTTTTAAATTTATTTAAAAAATTATGCCCCATTTTCTGGGCTGAATTTATAAACATAAGCCCCCTCCAAAGACAATAAGCAAATTTTATTAACTAGCCAAACACAGAATTATATGATGTCATTAAAGGAAATAGGAGAAAAGATGCAAAATCTTGATAATTGGTCTCTTGAAATAGATTCAATTGTGAAAAACTTCTCTTTTAATAATTTTAAAGAGTCTCTGGAATTCATAAATAAAGTAGGAGAGATTGCCGAAAAGAATCAGCACCATCCAGATATTTTGATTTTATATAATCAAGTAAGATTAACTCTGACAACTCACTCTGTGAAAGGACTTAGCGAGAAAGACTTCGTTGTTGCAGGCGAGATTGACAAGCTATAGAATAATTTATATAATTGCTCTCTCTTTTCTTTTTATGCTGCTTGAAATTCTTGTTCTGGTCTTAGCGATTCCAATAGGACATCTTATCGCCTGGCTGGCACGCGATGAGCTTATCGCAGGAAGAAAGTGGTTTAAAGCAATTATCTTTGTTTCTGCCCTTATTGGCTCGTGGTTTTATATTGCTGGAATAAAATACATCACATTTACTTCTTTATTCATTATAATAACCGCGTCTATTTCTTTAATTAAGAGTTATGATAAAAGATGGACAAAAAGGGCATTGTAAAGTTAACGGGTGCTAAAATGCCCTAATCACCTAAATTTTATATGAAGGAAGCGGAAGGTTTTAAGGTTGATGGTTTATTCATTAAGAGCAGAGCCTCTTGGGATACATTAGTTTGCACATAGCTGTCCGCAGTTGGATTCTGCAATGGACGATTTATAATCGTAGGTCTACATAGTAAGATTTATATACTATGTAGACGTACAGAACTTATGGCTTATACAGAAATAAAAGAAAGAAACGGGAAAAAATATTATTATAGAGCCCTCTCCGTACGGGAGGGTAATAGAATCAAGAAAAAGAGAATTTATCTAGGAGCAGATTTACCTTTAAATAACTTGGAAAAGAAAGAAAGGGAGGCTGATAAACTTATTTTAAATGAAAAAATTGAAAGAAATCTTGGGGAAATCAGTAAAAAGATAATAAAAGTCTTAAAAAAGTATGGAGTTGAAAAAGCAGGAATATTTGGCAGCTATGCCTGCGGAGAGAATAAGAAAAATAGCGATATAGACATCTTAATAACTCACCCAAGATCTCCTAAGGCAAGGGGCTTTGGTTTTGTAATTATAGAAAATGATCTAGAAGAGACCTTGAAAAGAAAAGTTGATTTAGTAACCTATAATAGTTTGAGTCCTTACCTAAGAGAGAAAATATTAAGAGAGGCGATTAGAATAATATGAGCAAAAAAGAGGATTCTATATTCATTATGCATATTTTAGATAGTATAAATGCAATAGAAGATTTCAGTAAAAATCTTTCTAGAAAGAATTTAGAGTTGGACAGGCTAAGACGGAGCGCTATAGTCAGAGAGATAGAAATAATTGGGGAGGCCTCAAAAAACATCTCAGCAGACTTTAAGGATAAACATAATGAAATACCCTGGAAAGCTATTATAGGCACCAGAGATAAAGTGATTCATCATTATTTTGGTATAAATCTAGATGTAGTCTGGGAGATTATAAAGGAAAATCTCCCTGATTTGAAGAGAAAGTTAAAAAGTTTACATTGAGTTAACAAGGACAAAACTCATTAGTCTAGCGGGATTAATAAATAAACAATCAGACATCTCTTAGAAAAGTAAATTTATTAATTCGTATAGAGTTTAGCCCAGTTTATTTTACAGTTCAGCAAAAAGAAGAGTTTAAATAATATGTTCATTTGAGAAAGAGATGGTTATAAAAGATTTATCAGACTGGAATAAAATAATCATTTCTATCATTATCTGAACAGCGGGTTCTTAACCTTTTAGGTATTCTATGACAAAACCAAAAGCCAAGATGAAAAAATATAAAAGGCAGGGAGGAGAAATGTAAACATGTTTGACAATAAGAAAGCAGAGGAAGAAGTGCTTAAATTCTGGGAAAGAAGCCGAATATATGAAAAATCAAAAAAGAAAAATTCCAAAGGAAAAAAATTCTATTTTATGGACGGCCCTCCTTATGCAACAGGGCATATCCATATGGGGACTGCGTTAAATAAGATTTTGAAAGACATCGCAATGCGTTCAAGAAGGCTACAGGGTTTTGATGTATTTGATCGGCCGGGCTATGACACTCACGGAGTTCCTATAGAAATGCAGGTTGAAAAAGAAATTGGCTCGAAGTCAAAGCAGGATATTGAAAGATACGGCGTTGAAAAATTCGTTGGAAAATGCAGAGATTACGCTACGAAATATATAAGCGTTATGAACAGCGAGTTCAGAAATCTCGGCGTTTGGATGGACTGGGAAAATCCTTATTTAACTCTTGATAATAATTACATAGAATCTATCTGGAGTGCTTTCAAGGAAGCTGACAAAAAAGGACTATTGTATCTTGGGAAATATCCTGTTCATGTCTGCCCAAGGTGTGAAACAGCAGTTGCATTTAATGAGATTGAATATGGAAGACAAAAAGATACTTCAATATTCGTTAAGTTTCCATTAAAAGACAGGAAGAACACATCTTTGATTATCTGGACAACAACTCCCTGGACCCTTCCGGGAAATACAGGAGTAATGGTTCATCCAGATGTTATTTATCAGGAAGTTGAAATTGCAGAAGGTGAGCGGTGGATTATTGCAAAAGACCTGGTTTCTAGTTTAATGGCAAAGCTTGAAAGAGGATTTACAGTCAAGAAAGAGTATAAAGGAAAAGAAATGAGAAATTTAGAGTACGAAAATCCTCTTGCTAAGAATTTAAATTTGAAAGTTTATAATGGCTATAAAGTAGTCTTATCCTCAAGGTATGTAACAACAGAAGAGGGCACTGGATTAGTCCACTGCGCTCCAGGACATGGAAAGGAAGACTACGAGGTAGGCAAAGAATACAATCTCGACATGCCTTCTCCAGTCGCATCAGACGGTGTTTTAACAAAAGAAGCAGGCAAATATTCTGGAAAAAAAGCAAGAGTTGTCGATTACGAAATAATAAAAGACCTGGAAAACGACGGCTTTTTAGTTTACAAACTTGACTACGAGCATGATTATCCGCTCTGCTGGAGGGATAAATCTCCATTGTTAATGCTCTCGCAGCCGCAATGGTTTTTGAAAATATCAAAGATTCAGAAAAAGCTGATTGAAGAAAATGATAAAGTTGAATGGGTTCCCAGCTATATGAAACTGAGAATGAAAGCCTGGCTTGAAGGAATCGGAGACTGGCCTGTTTCAAGGCAGAGATATTGGGGCACGCCCCTTCCTATTTGGCATGATCCTGAAAGCGGAGAGAAGATAGTAGTTGGCAGTGTTGATGAACTAAAAAAACTATCCGGAGGAAAAGTCACAGACTTACATAAGCCGGGCATTGATAAAATAGAAATACTCTCCAAATCAGGGAGGAAACTTAAGCGCGTCCCGGAAGTTCTGGACGTATGGTTTGATTCTGGCGTCTCAAGTTGGGCCGCTTTAAATTATCCAAAAGAAAAACAATCTCTCAAGAGATACTGGCCCGCAGACATTAACATAGAGGGAAAAGACCAATTTAGAGGATGGTGGAATTCTCAGATTATCCTGTCTGAAATAACCTTTGATAAAAAACCATTCAAGAGCATTCTTGTCCATGGTCTGGTATTAGATTTAGGAAAGAGAAAAATGTCAAAATCATCAGGCAACATAATCTCCCCCCAGGATATAATAAACAAATACGGCAGAGACTATCTTCGTTACTACCTCGCAAAAATTTCTAAAGGAGAAGACTTTGCATTTGACGAGTCAGAATTTAAAGATATACAAAAAATCTTTACTATACTTATTAACATAAATAGCTTTATTAATCAGCTGGAGAATAAAAAAGGAAAAGTTCACATAGAGGACAAGTGGATTCTCTCTAGGTTTAATTCCTTAATAGAAGAAGTTGCAAGCTCCTATAATAATTACTTGTTTCATGAAGTTGTTTATAAGTTAGAGCGTTTTTTAGTTGAAGATTTAAGCAGGACGTATATCCAGATGATTCGCGATAGGTCAGATGAAGTTTTTGATTTATTAAATCACATCTTCTCAGGCACTATAAAATTACTCGCGCCTATCTGCCCTTTTATTACCGAGAGCATCTGGAAGAACCAGAATAAAAATGAGTCTATCCATTTGTCAGAATTTCCGAAATTCAGCAGGAAAAAAATTGATAAGAAGCTTGAAGAAAAATTTGCCCTGCTTTTATCTATCATTGAAAAGGGCTTGGCAGAAAGAGATAAGTCAAAGATAAATTTAAGATGGCCTCTTGCTAAAGCCAGTATTTGCCATAAAAAGCTCGATAAAGAAATTGAGGAATTGCTGGCCCAGCAGTTGAATGTGAAAAAAATAGAATGGAAGCAAGAGCATGAAAAAGAGTTTGAAGTTGTTTTAGACACGCACATCACTCCTGAATTGGAATCAGAAGGATTCGCGCGTGAACTTGCTCGTAAAATTCAGGCAGAAAGAAAAAAACAAGGCCTAAAAAAAGGAGAGCAGATAGCTATAAAGATTTATTTAGACGCTGAATCAGAAAAGATGATTGAATCAAATATAATCTTCTTGAAGGGAAGAACAAATTCTAGGAAAGTTGAGTATCTAAGTAATAAAGATATTCCGGATAAAGCAGTTATTTTTGATATTAAAGACAAAAAATTCGGTATATCTTTTACTAGGAAAATTCACGACTAGTCAGAGAATATATAACTTAAAAGGAGTTCCATAGAAAAGATTTAAATACTAAAATAATCTAGAAATACAGAGGTTGATAATTTTATAATGATAATAAAGGAAGAATTTTTAGGAAGGCTCAGAAAAATATTCGACCTTAATCTTTATGAGGCGAAAGTTTGGACTGCTTTGTTATCTCGGGGAGTATCAACTGCGGGAGAGTTGAGCAATATTTCAGATGTTCCAAGGTCAAGAACATATGACATTCTGGAATCTTTAGAGAAGAAGGGATTTATTATTATGAAAATTGGCAAGCCAATTAAATTTGTAGCGCTAAAACCCTCTGAAGTTGTTGAAAGAGTAAAAAGAAATCTTGTTGTACATGCAAATGAGAAGGCAAAACGCCTTGATGAATTAAAGGAAGATGAAGTTCTTGATGAATTAATCTCTTTATTTGACAACGGCGTTAAATTTGTTGAGCCGTCAGACCTTTCCGGAAGCTTAAGAGGAAGGCAGAACATGTATAATCATCTTGACATGTTGATTAGATCTGCTGAAAAATCCATAGTAATAGCTACTACAGAAGACGGCTTGAATAGAAAGATGGAAACTCTTCTTCCAGGGCTTGAGAAAGCTAAAAAAAGAGGAGTTTCAATAAAAATAGCCGCCCCAATAACAGAGAGCAACATCAAAATAGCAAAACATTTGTCGAAAATAGCGGAAGTTAAAGATACTTCAAACGCAAATATGAAAGGAAGATTTGCGATTATTGACTCAGAAGAATTAATGCTCATGCTAACCGACGATAAATCAATACATCCTAATTATGACATAGCTATCTGGATGTCAACTGAGTTCTTTGCGCAGGTTATGGAGCGAATGTTCGAAACATCCTGGAAAGATTTTTCTCAGTTAAGCAAAGTAAAAATTAAGGGAAGTTAAACTTAAAAAGACAAACTCTCTGATTATTAAATGAAAAAAATTACAAAAAGTTTTCTTGGTTTAATCATACTAATAATTGCATTAGTTGTCATATTAAAAATATTAGGTGTTGATCTTAGTTTAACCGGAGAAGGGGAATACGACCAATTTGCGAAGTGTCTGGCTGAAAAAAATATAAAAATGTATGGTGCATTTTGGTGCCCGCACTGTTTAGAGCAAAAGAAATCATTTGGAAAAAGCTGGAGATACATAGATTATATCGAGTGCTCTCTGCCAAATAAAGCCCAGACTCCAAAATGCACTCAGTCAGGTATAGAGTCATATCCAACTTGGGAATTTGCCGACGGGACAAGACGCGAGGGAATTATATCTCTTAATGAATTAAGCTCAAAAAGCGGCTGTGCACTGCCGGAATAGCTAGTTATAATTCTCCTGTTTTTTTCCTCTTTTTTGCAATAACCGACAGAATGACAAAGCAGAATAATAAGATAAAGCTAAATGACAAAAATATTATCAGGGGATAATAATTCCTTTTTTCTTTTTGATAATTCAATTGTATTTTTTTATCAAGCGGGGGTGCAGAAAAGTCTGACTCAGTTACTTCTTTTTTTGCACATTCAACTTCTATTCTCTCAGAGATATTCTCTTTATTAGAGCCGTAAACAGCAGACAAATCTATATTATAAAAACCAGGCTCTGCATCAAGCGGAACATCAATTATGAAATCCCTTGTTGTCTTGTCATCTTTCCCGAATTCCTCCAGTTCAAATTCATCAGATTTCTCATCAATCTTAAGTTCTCCATTCGCCAAAAATATTCTGACATCCTGGTCGTCAGTTCCCGAATTTTCAATTTTAACGCTCGCCTTGGTGCTCTCTCCGCAGTTAATCTTCTTATTCTCAATCTCAAAACTATCTATACTTATTTTATCTTTTGGTCTTTCTATATCAACTAAGATATAATCTTGCGAGCAGGCATCATCAACCGCCTTGACAAACAAGGCGTATTTATCATCAAACTCAATCTCCTCCGGAATATCAATTTCAATATCTAAGCTCTTTGACTTTTTTGTATCAACTTTAAGATTAGACCCGCCGTCGCTGATAGACTCATCTTTATCAAGATTGTATAAATATGCCTTAATTCTTAAATCCAGGTCTTCAGTCAAATTATTCTTTACATCAACATTTATCTCAAGCAGCTCTCCCAGCTTTATTTTCTCTTTTGCTTTCGGGTCTTTTATCTCAATTTTCAGATTATTCTCCAGAGTAGTGCAGGACTTTGCATCATCAAATCTAGGCGCGCATTTTGACATGCAGCATGTATTTGTATCATTGGCAGATAAACTCTCTCCAGAGCAGATTTCTTTATTAGAACAAACCAAACCGCCAATTTCCCTGCAGCTGAAATCAGATAATTCTCTGACGAGAACATTCCATTTAGTGGCAGTTGTTATAGAAGAATCAGAAACAACAGCTTCAACAATATACTCTCCAACTGGCTCAGAAAACACAAACTCCTCAAATCCTAATCCGGATAGTTTATTCTGGCCGTTCACCATCCATGAAACATAGGGATTAGAATCTATATCACTGGCATAAATACTAAATAACTTAGACTCTCTTTCCTTTAATATAAGACTGCTCTCTTTCGGAGTATGCTCAACTATCGCTGGAGCATCATTAACGGCAAGAACATCAACTTCAAACAGGTAATTGCTAAAGTCTTTCCCATCAGATGCAATTATACTGCAGGAAGACTTGCCGTAATAATTATCAAAAGACCTGTATCTTAGTTCATTTCCATTGAACTCACAGTGCATATTCTTTTGATTATTTGAGCTGAATTTAACATTCTTGCCTTCATCAGGATCAACAGCATCTACAATACAGCTGTAAATCTTATCTTCCTGAATTTTCCTGTCGCAGTTTAATTCTTCGAATATCGGCGGCTCTCCGGTATTAACAACATTAAGATTGATATTATTGGAAGAAGCGCTGAATTCTCCGTCTGTAGCGCTGAATTGTATCTCCTCCTCCCCGAAAAAATCTTTCTCAGGAGAAAAACTAACAACTCCGTCATTAATAAGAACTTTAATTTTATCATTTCCAGAAACAGAGAAGTCAAGTATAGAATCAGCATCTCCAAAATAATTGCGCAGATTAATAGCATTATTCAAGTCATTGTCCTCATTCCATCCCAAATCAGAAATATGCCCGTTAAAAACTACTTCATCATTTACAGAATTAACTTTAATATCAATTTTATTTGATAATATGCTGTCTTCCAAATCAGAAACCCAGAAAACTATCCAATCTTCCCCGAAAAAATCTTTCTCAGAGGCGAACCTAAATATCCCATTACCTTCATAGGAAGCGCTAATTTTCTTATCGCTTGAAGTATTGTCAATTCCAAAGAATAGCATGTCTTCATCTCCGTCTTCAAAATAGCCTTTAACATCCAAAATAAAGCTGGAATCTTCATCAAAACTAAAATTAGGGATAGGGCTCAGTTGTATAGGGGCCCTGTTTAAATTAGCTATTTCAACTCCAAAATTTTTATTAACAGAAAACTCTCCGTCAGAAACATGAACATTAAATTGATAGCTCCCTTTATCGTCCTGTGTAGTCTGCCAGCTGAATACATTGCCGTTTTTTATAAACCTGTTGTCATTTATTGTATAAGTTAAACTATCCCCTTCAGGGTCAATTGCAGTCACAGCAATGCTAACAACTTCTTTTTCTCTAAACATTTTATTTGAAATATCATCAACTACTGGAGGATCATTTAGACAGTTGTTAAACACATCAGGATTATTAGGATTAATTACAGGATTTAAGTCATTGCAGTCTTGCCCGCCGGTTATCTCAGCGTCAAAGCCATCATTATCAACATCCTTTAAGTCCTCTCCAGAACAATCCTGATCAACCCCATCATATGGTATTTCAACTGCCCCGGGAAAAACTGTCGAATCTCTGTCGTTGCAGTCAACATCCGAATGAAAACCATCTTTGTCAAAATCCTCTCCAATCAAAAGCCATTTTATAGAATTCTCAAATAATTTTTTAGTTTCAGGAGTCCAGTACTGCGCCTCAGTTATGCCAAAAAATACTCCGCGATGCTGAAGAGTCTTGCCATTCAGCAATTTATCCCCTGGCTTCAATGTAGCCACTACAGCATCTGAGTCCAAACTTTGCGCATAAACTATTATATCAATATTTTTCGGTTTCTCTCCTTTAAGAATAGCTGTCTTTATATTAGTGCCTTGCGTTTTATAAGCATTAAATTCCGAAGAAATCCCGCTAACAATCTCGCTGTTTCTGTTTTTAACACCCAGTTTTGTCGGACTGCTTTTTGATCCAACGCTTCTGCTCCATCCAAACTGATAATCAAGAAGTCTTGTTCTATAGTAATTAAAAGAACTAAGTATCATTGTTTTATGATTTTCTATTCCTATACTTTCAGGATCATTTAGTCTTTCATTTCCTATAACAATCATTCTATAATTTGATAAATCAGTTGTTTTAACATTCTCCTCTAAAATTATCTCATATGTATATCCTAAAGCGGAAATCTCGCTCAACAGAGCAGAATTTACACCATTGTTAGATTTTACAATATAAGCTGCATCAGCCTTTGGCTCAGCAGCGCCGGCTATAGAAATCAGTAAGATGATAGTTGCCGCTATAATTATTTTCCATGAACTATTTAGCACGGAGCCTCCTAGCCCCTCTTTTTTTATTCTTTATTTTATAATATATCAATAGCAGAATAATCAGCATGACAGAAAGTGTTGTTGTTAATATAAAAAATAATTTTATCGGCGAGCTTTCACTCTCATCTTTTTGCGTTGTTTTCTGTCCCGGCTTAATATTTATTCCAGGAGTGTTAACCTTGGGCTCATCCATCTGGCTTTCCTCCTCCTGTTCTTCTTCATTTCCAGGACCAGAAGCAACAACTATTATTGTTGCTGATAAGCCGACTCCATTTCCTTCAGGAGGCGTAAATTTAACATTCAAATTCGTTTCAGTTGTGCCTGCTTCTTTTGGCTCTATTGTAAAATAAGCTTTCTTTTCATCTCCAGGCTTCAAAGAAAAGCTTTTATCTTTAATCTTAGTAGTTTCAGCAAGGTCTCCTGTAGCGAGTATCTCTATGTCAACAGAAACATCATTGGTATTTCTAACAAGAAGATATCTTTCCACTTCTTCATTAGGCGATAAACGCAGAACCATTCTGGAATTGCCTAGAGTTGCTGTAATGGCTGAAACTCCGCTGATAAAACTAATTGCAAAAAACAATAAAAGTCCTATGAAAATAAAATCTCTTTTTCCAATTTTTATCATTGTTAAGTTGTGCTTCAATCTATTTATAAATAATCTTATGATTTGAAGGATGTATTAGAATGTAATTAACTGTCTCTACTTCGCGAGATAACAATTATCTGACTCTGATTACTTCAGTAGTGTCTGTATCAGCCTTTACTTCAACTGAAAAAACTTCCTCCGGAAGCTTTTCTTGTTCAGGATTTAATATCAAAATGTGCGGACATTCAGGAGGATTATGCCCCCCAACTCCTGAAAACATCTCTCTCACATCTCCAACTCCTCTTCCAGACACAGCAACTTGATATCCTGTTGAATTTTTAGGGATAATATGGTGTATAAAGTTTCCTTCTGCTTCCGGATTATTTGGATTTGGAGTTAGCTCAGCATTTTCGCTGTAAACAAAACCATCATCATTCGGAGTCACTCTATACAATCTCACATTTGTCCCAGGCGATCTTGGCAGATTACCGCACGAATAATTAACTAGTCTTTCTAATTCTCCATCAATGCCGTCTGTCGGAACTCCATTATCCTCAAGCTCTTCAACTCTGCCTGTTAAGTTGCCGGGAGAATTTCCTTTTTTGTATGAAACGCTGACAGTTTCCGCAGGTGAATCAAATCCCAATATTGTGCCTGATTGAATATATACTGTCCATATTTCTCCGTCAGAAAACTTCCTGCTGTTATCTCTAAAATCAACATACCACTGGACTTCTTTTCCCTGGTTTATTTTTTCTGATCTGGCATAAGAGTCAAAAGGAGGTTTTCTATCCTCCAGGTCATTCAACGGAAGAACAGCAACACTCACCGGCTGATATAAAAATGGTTTTGTTCTTCCAACTTTAAATGAAAGATATTGCTCAGAAGAATTTTTTATATCGCCCTCGTAAACATCAAGATGTCTTCCTTCTATTGGATCATTAGAAGGCAGTCCATTAGGAATTATATATCCGCATCCGCTTGCTAAACTCGCGAGGCTTATTAAAGCACCTCCTGCCCAGTTCTTAACTCCGCTTTTTTTCATATTCACTTGTTCCTCTTATTTCTTATAAACATTTGTATGTTCTCCGATAATAAACTGTATTTACTTCAGCTTGATGAAACTATTCACTTGTGTCCAGTCTATTTGAGCATTGAGCGTCAGCAGGATAGTCTATTTTTTTATCTCCGTCGTTGTCTATTCCATCGTCGCATTGAGGTTTGTTAAATGGCGATTCAGAATTGTCATTTCTGCTGGAGCATCCAGGATCATTTGGATAATCTATCATCCCATCTCCGTCATTATCAGCTCCATCTTCACATTGACTTAGAGGCGCGCAGGCATTCTCATCAGCACTTCCATCGCAGTCATTATCCAAAGAATCGCATATTTCTGTAGTAGGATTTATTTCCCCAACGCAGCTTCCGAAAAATCCATTTTGCTGGCATGTCTGTATTCCAAGCTCGCATACGCCTGTATTAGTTGTTCCGCAGGTTTTTGTTTGCCCAGGAGTGCACTCCCCTATTTGAATATTTTCACAACGGCTGTTTATTGTTCCAGGTAATAAGCATAAATCCCTAGTCAATTGGTTGTTGTCATTGCAGTCCAAACTATCGTCACATATTATACAAGTTCCGTCCACACACGCATTCTGGCAGGCATTAATCAAGCGGGCGCTGACTTCATTTGTGCATGCTGATAATAATGTTCCTGGATTTCTGCACATTGAATCCTCAAAATTCTTGAAGACGTTATTTCCTAAGCAGAATTCTGCCCCGAAGAAAGCATCAGCTCCGCAGTCTAAATCAGAAGCGCAGTTTACAGGCGTGTTTACACACGCACTTGCAGAAGTCCCTGGATTTGTGCATTGGTCAAATGTCAGAGGATTATTATCATTGCAGTCTGAATTATCATCACATATAACATTTAAGCAGTTTCCGTTAGAGCATCCAAACGTGCATTGCTGAGTTGTCTGCTGTGTTAATTCAGTCGAGCAGAAGCTTTGCGGTGTTCCTGGAAAACCACATGTGAAATCCTGGAATAATCTGGTAATACTGTTGCCAAGACAAATATTGCCGCTTATAAATCCGTCTGTGCCGCACTCACTATCTGAAGAGCAGATTACATCTATCAAATTATTGCTGCAGAAGCTCTGGGGAGTCCCGGCATTGTTGCACAAATCTAAAGTACTTTGATTGTTGTCATTGCAGTCAGAATGATTAAAGCAGGCAATTGATGCACATGCACCGTTTAAGCAGAAATCAGGGCATGTTTGGATTGTATCCTTGTTTATTTCTGTGCTGCAGAAGCTCTGGGTTGTTCCAGGGTTATTGCACATCCATGTTTGAGATAATTGTGAAACTTTATTTGCTGAACAGAATAGGGGGCCCATTGCAGTGCTATTTCCGCAATCTTGGTTTGTAGTGCACGCAATATTCTGCTGCTCATTTGTGCAAAAAGCATTATTGCTCCCGGGATTATGGCAGATATCTAAAGTTGTTGAGTCTTCGTCATCGCAGTCATTGTTTGAATTGCACGGAATACACGCACCATTAGAGCATGCTGCCTGGCACATGGTAATTATTTTCTTCTCAATAATCACAGAACAAGAACTCTGCAAACTACCTGGATTTATGCAGGTTGCATTTTGGAAATTCTTTGCTATATTTCTGGCAGAGCAGAATTCCTGTCCAAGAAAACCTGTAAAACCGCAGTCTAAATCAGAAGCGCAGTTTACAAGAGTGTTTCTGCATTCGCTCGCCGAAGTTCCTGGATTTATACATTCATCAAATGTCAAAGGATTTTCATCATCGCACTCACTGTCAAGTGTGCATGTTACAAGCGGGCATTTAACAAAAATTTCCCTAATAGCTTTATTATCCTGAGGAGTTTTGTCATTGGGTATTATCGCCTCTGCGCTGACATTATACGTTCCTTCCTGCAAAGTCAAATTAATTGTTCTGGTCTTCAAAGACTTATCTCCAGGCGCAAAATTATTAATTGGCAGGTGATTCACCTGAATATTCCCTACAGATCCAATAAAGCTGACGTTTTCTGTAAAATTGCCTGCATTTTCAGCAGTTACGCTTATTTTGTATTCTCTATTGCACCTCAAATCCTTATTTATTACATCAGCCCCGCCCGCCTCTTCAATTCTTATTCTGTTTACTGAATTTGTAAAATTAACCAGAGCAATATCATGTACGCCCCGAATACATTCATTATTCTCGCAGCCAAACTGGCATTGCTCAACCAGCTGGGTCGTTGTGCTGGGAACGCATTTCGCGTTTACCTTTCCAGGATTCTGGCACGCAAAACTCGTTATATTTTTATGGACATTTCCATCCTTGCAAAACTGAGGTGACGTTGAATTGCCAGAACATTCATCATTGCTCTTGCATTGCGCAGCGACAAATCCAATGCATTCTTCAAACATATTCTTTGCTGCAGGAGTCCAGAAATCAGATTCAACAATTCCAAAAAAGCATAGCTTGGCATTTTGTTTTTTTCCATTTGCCAGTGTTATCCCTGGATTTGCGTAAGCTATAACATCCCCAAAATCACTTCCAGAAGAAGTTAATTCAGTTGTTGCAACAGTTGTCAATCCTGGAGCCTTGTTTGTTTTATCTAGAAAGTAATACGCCAATGAAGCACTGCTTCTTAATTCATTCGACCTTGTATAAACCTGAATCATTTTTCCATCTTTTTGCACGCTTAAAGGATGATTTGCAGCCAGCTTGCTCGCGCCTTCTTCATCAGTTAATCCCCAGGAGTCAGCATGATAATAGTTCACAACAACAGAGGGAAAATTATTAACAGGAAGCCTGCCATCGCTTCTGAAGTTTTCATCACCCACAAAAATAAACTTATATTGCGAGAAATCCTTCGGAAGATTTGTTTCCTTGATAAAGTCAACAGTTAAATTAGAGTCGTTGAATATCTTTTTTATATTCTTGTCTATCTTAAAATTCTTATTGAATATATAGGCCACATCCCCCGCAGCAGAAACAGACGCAGCAATTAACAATAACCCAAAGAGCAGTATAATAGGCAATACCTCTTTTTTCTCCATCGTTTTATGCACATCTTTATTTATTTAAATTAATCTTACCACTTCGCTTTGATAAAAATATCGCTCCTAGCACCCTCTTATTAATGTTATGTCTGCATTGCTAAGTGTGAAATTCTTTGATGAGATATCAATTATTTTTTTTGCTTTGTTCAGGAAGATTATAGAGCTGGCTTTTTCAGTTATTCTTGGTCCGTCTCTGTAAGTTCCGGATGTTTTTATCAAAGTTATATTTTTATTGAGCTTTAGGATTCCTGCGACATGATAACTATACGAGAATCTTCTTCCGCCGGATTGAGCTATTAAAAATCCCTCTCCATTGCTCGCGTTAATTGTAGGAATATGAAAGTTGACTTTGTTCTTTGTATAAGTTCGGTCTTTGAATAAAAGCTCTCCTCCGTCTCCTCTAACAGAGCACAACAGCGGCTGAATCTTCTGCAGGATGAATATATCCTCCCCGCTCTGCTCAAATTCTTCTTCTCCAGATATCAAAATTAGTTTTGTGTGATAGACTCCAGGTTTATATTTTGCACTGTCAATTTTTATATTATAAGACACCACTTTTCCCTCAGGGTTATATCCGTAGCCATATCCGTATCCATAGCCAAAATCAAAATCATCAAACAGCGGCTTTATCGCAATTCCCTTGCATTCAGATAATTTTGTTCCATTCAAAAGAAATTCACACTCAACATTTTCCGGACCGATTAAACTAAACTTAAAAAAATCTATTGGGATATTTTCTCCAGATTCTAATTCTAAAGAAGCAGTTAAATCAACAATTTCTCCCGTGACAGGCATATTGTCTGAAATTGAAAGCCCTAGGACAAAAGCTTCTGTTGGCCCCAGCGTTAACAACATAAAAATTATAATAACACTAAATATAACTGATAGGATTTTACCTCTTATTTTTTTCATGTTCACTTCTTTTGTTTACCACCTCACTGCGCAACAATTAGTTTTCAATATACCCTCTTATATATAAAATATAGTAATTAGCTTTCAGTGGTAAATTTTTCCCGGCTTTTACCAACTTGCCAAATAAATAGATATTATTTTTTAAATAGAGCTGCTCTCTTTTGTCGTATAGTGAAATAAAAAGACTCCAAAGAATGTGGCTTAAAAAACAAAAGTATATAATTAGTGATATTTTTAGATGAATATGGGAAACTATGAGAGAAAGCGTTCCCCCTATGGTAAAAAGGAAGTAAGAGATAAAAGGACTGGAGAAGCAGGTAGAGGAACGACTAATGAAGAAGCATTTGATGCGCTTAAGAGAAAAGAAGGCGGGGGTTATAGTCGTGATGGTTGGTTTGACGATAGTAGCAGTTGGGATGAAGAAGCTCCTTTATGCGTAAGTCCCATTGGAAAATTGGCGGCAGGGGTATTTTCATTAGGAGTTTTATTTGGAGCTGGCTATGGGGTATATGAAATATGCAATCATATAATTAATCTGCAAGTGAAATTGCCGCAGAGGATGATTCAACAATCTCCGGAGGTAAGAATAGGGAAGGGTAATTCTAGCTTAACATTGGAAGAACAAATAATGGAAGAATTGCCATTATCACATCAGTTACAACAAAGATTACAATCCTGGAAAATGCCAGCATATCTGGCTAGAGGACTACTTCTACTATCACAACATGCGCAGAAAAATATAGAGATTAATGATTTTGCCTTCTATAGTGGGGGTGCTGGTATTCCAAAAAGCTATATTTGGGCTGCTGGAAAATACTTTGATGCCGATAGTTTTGATACGTCTATTAACACCAATCGTGGTGGGTATATCTCCCGTCTAAAAACAATTGATAGAGGAAGGCCTGAATTTTCTCTTCAATGGCAATCTGCCGGCGATGATGAAGTCCCTCATGGGATATATTGTTTTAATTTTGAAGATGTATTGGCAATTGCCCCTTTAGGGATACTCCATACTTCTAATGGCGGAGAAAAATGGGAATGGAGCTATAGAGATAATGAATGTGTCTTAGGCTATCTTTACATATTTGATAGACAGCGCATTGCTGCAGAAAGGGGCGGGGGCAGTGCTAAAAATGTTATTTCGATAGTCTATACAATGGATGGAGGAAAAAATTGGATACCCACCCCTGCTCATAATCACTATACATTAAGATTAGACGATATTAGCGAAGCGTTATTGTTGACACCTCGCGAAAAAGAGAAGCTAAAGGAAAGATCTGTGATATCGGAAAGAACATCGGAAAGAAAAATAGTTTCATGTTGGGATGGCAAGCAGTGATTAATGAGTAAAATTGAGTTTATTTTGAATCTTGTCAAGATGCAAGAAATATGTTTGACAAAAACTTTCTGCTTTTGCCCATTACACTTAATTTTTTAAGCGGAGTTTATGAAACAGCATTGGCAAAACATAAAAGAAGAAGATTGATTGATAAAGTTAAATTAGGCTTTTCATGAAAATTAACTAAATGAGTAGGCTTTTCCTCCCCCAGTTCTGGAATGCTCCTCAAACCTATAACATGGACCTTCGTATTCAATACCGGACAAATAAATATCTCTATTTTTTGTTCTCTCAATAAGTTTGAGAGCATCATCTCTGTCAATCACAAGACCTGCTTCCTGGAAAATTTGACAGACTCTTTTATTGAAAAGTTCCCGTTGGCCGAATGAATAGTTAGGTCTTTAATAAATGAGTTGGTTGTTGCTCAAAGCTCTTCATATCTTTATTAAAAAGAAAATAATTGGAACTATCGCTTATATTTGGCAACCAAACTAATCCATAATCCTCAAAAATTATTTTATCTATATTATCAGGTATTATTACTATTCTATGATCTCCATTATAAACTGTACATTTGCCTTTGCCCTTTATTTTACAAGAATCAATTTTAATATTCTCCATGTTGTTTACTCTTAATTGAGCTATTGGAAGTAATCCTGACTGTTTTATTAATTTATCAAAAGTGATTAATACCTTTCTGTCCCCTTCAAAACCTCCGATTTCAACATTAATTCCTGGTTCTTTCTCTTTCATAGTCTCTACATTTAACGTCGTTGAGCCCATATCTAACTCAATCTTTCCTTCATAGTCTTTGCCAAAATTTCTAATCATAACAAAATAATAAAAACAAGTATCACAGCCCTTTCCTGCGATGTTAGTCATTACGTATTTATCCATTCTATTAGCCTCTTGATTTTCATAAAAAGCCATAGTGTTTAGCAGTCTTTGACCATTATTATAACTTAAAAATATTCTATTATTGTTTTGCGGAATAAATAATCCAACATTACTTAATGGTTCCCAATAGGTTTTAACAACATACACTTCGACATCGTAGTTGGGAGAAAAAAATTCAACTACGTTTGACCAAGGAAGAACCCAAAACACCACTGCTAAAAGTACCCCTAAAACTCCAAGAATAATACCTATTTTAGTCGGTCTACTCCAACTCACCCATTTCGTTATTATTTTCATTATAATTCAAAGAAACTGGTATTTTTATACAATTCTTTTCTTCTTTTAGTGGTTTTTGTGACAAGAGCATACTTTTTGTTATAACATCTGCCCTTCGCCAAGCATCAGAATAGGGTTCTCGGGCAAAAAACATCCTTAAATTAGCTTTTTAGGGCTTTGAGGACAAAGCCATTGCTATGGAAGAATTTGAAGTTTAAATTATTACTCTTGTTAACATTGGAGGCATTTCAGATAAACCTTGTTCTATTAAAATTAATCTTTTTTCCTTAGAGTCTTCTAATACAATCTCTGCAGCATCTTTGATATTCTCAATCGCTTCTTCCAAGCTCAATCCTTGAGAAGCAACGTCTATCTGAACTCCCTGAGCAACAAAAAATTCCTTTCCATCTATCTTTTCTTTTGTTATAACTACATCTAAAATAATCTCTTTTCCTGCTTCAGGTTTCTTATTTGTTTTCATACTCTTCCTTATTTTTCAAACTTTAAATAGCTTTATATTCTTTACGAGATATTATTTTTTCTGCGCAGTCCTAAGAAAATAGCTGAAGAGGCAATTACTATTAAAAATATTATTATCAATGCCAAACCTGCTGGTGATTTGGCTGCTCCAATAACCGCTCCTGTAATTCTCGAAGTTAAATTCTGCTGGTTTGGAGTTTCTTCTAATTTAATTCCTTCTCCATTATCAGCAGCTAAATTCTCTATTTCGCCGGAAATATCAACACATTGCTTTACTAGCTCCGGAGTTGGCCCGGCATAGCAGTAGTTCAATTTTTTAGAGCATGTTCTTATTTGCTGTCCATTTTCGCATATGCTCCATTCCGTACACCGATATTCTGTTCTGCAGCCCAATGGGTCTTCATCAAGCTTCTTCGTCTCTTTCTTATTTTCTTCTATTGTCAGGTTGTTTCCTTCTTGCTTGAATATTTTTCCTCCAATTTTCACTTTTAATTCACTAGAATAACTTCCAGTTTTATATTCGCTAGTATTAATTTCTATATCATAAGACAATTTGCCCTTGGTTAATCCATATCCGTAGCCAAAATACCCATATCCATATCCAAAAACAGTTTTTGGCTCTTGTTTTTTCTTTATATCCATTCCTTTGCATCCGCTTAAAACATCGCCCGCTAAATTAAATCTGCACGAAATTTTCTCAGGCCCATTTAATTCAATTTCAATTTCTTCTATTGGAAGTATTTCGCTTTCATTAATGTCTATTTCCGCATTAAACTTAACTTTCTCCCCAGAATTCACATTATTTTTATTAGAATCTAGCTTCAACTCAAAGCTCCTGGCAGGTCCTGCAAAAACCAGGATGCCCACAACAAAGACAGTCAGGATTAATGATATTGCCCTGTCCAGATTGATATAACTCATTCTTTTAGCCGGTTTCCAGCATATTTAAACCTTTTCTCTGTTGCAATTACACAATGACAAAAACATAGATTTGAGGAGAGCAGGATGACTCCTATCTTATTTGTCAAGGTAGCATTATTTCCGGTTAAGACTGAGTACTCCTCGCAATAAGTTTTATAATCATCTCTTCCCAAATATTTTTATGGTGACTAATGAAATAGATATCCCTCTATCAAAAGAGGAAGAAAAAGAAAAGATTGAGTTTTTAAAAAGGAGAAAATTTAGTGATGTCAAGATGCATTGCGAAAACTCCATTCTTTAGCAGGAGTTAGCATCTTGAGCATCCAAAAATCCAAACAAACTACGGACTGAAGTCCGCAGTAAAACACAAGGATTTTTTGATTTTAAAATACATCCCAATTATGACAGGGGTAGTTACATAAAACATGCTGTTGAACTTGAAACAATCAAAGAAGTTTATCCGCAATTTGATAAAATAATTGGTGTTTTTAAAAGACCTGCTAAAAATGGGTTCAAGTATTCTTTTAGGTATAGGTTGGAAGAAACCAAATCTTTAGTCCTCTGTTTTTACCTTGATGAAATCCCGCCTAAATTTTTTAATGCCTATTTTGATTACACAAAACAAGATAAGAAGCTACAAAAGAAAGTTAAAAAATGGATGAAAGGACAAATTAACAAGCAATAGGAACTCTACTTGTTTCTTGCGGGATTACAAATTGAAAAGTGTGTTCTTTTAATTGTGTTGATAATAATATCCCCAAAGTTAGCATATTTCCCATTTTCATCACCTGAATTTTAGCTAATTTTAAATTATTCAACTGTTCAGATGAAAAATTAAACAGTTTAGAAGCACAATCTATTTCTATTCCTAAAACTTTTCCACTTCCGCCTATATCAATAACTATATTCCCAAAAACTAAATTCTCAGTTACCTTTTCTTTCTCAACATTATTATTAATATACAAAATATCTAAGTCTTCTTCATACTCGTAATTCATAATACACCTAAGAAGAGATTATTTTTAAATCTTCCCGCACTCAATTTGCTATTTATTGTTGCAATTACACAATGACAAAAACATAAGGTTTATAACCTTTCAAACAGCAGGTTTTAAATGATAAACGTGGTTAATTATAGGATGATGGATTTAGTTAAACCGAAGAAGGAAGTAAAATTAGTGATAAATATACCGTGTTACAACGAGGAGAAAACACTTCCTCTAGTACTTAAAGAGCTGCCTAAGAAAATAAAAGGGGTTGATATAATTGAAGTTCAGATAGTTGATGACGGTTCTACTGACAAAACAATTGAAGTTGCGCAGAAATTCGGAGTTGCAAGAATAATAAGGCATAAGAAAAATAAGGGGCTGGGGATAGCATTTAAACATGGTATGCAGGCAGCATTAGACGCGGGTGCAGACATTTTTGTCAATACCGATGCAGACAATCAATACCCTTCTAAGTATATTCCTGATTTGGTAAAGCCGGTTGTTGAGCACAGAGCAGATTTAGTTATAGGGAACAGAAAGCCATGGAAAGTTAAGCATTTCTCTCTCTTGAAGAGAGCTCTTCAATGGTTTGGCAATGGAGTTACAAGAAGAGTTTTAGGCAGCAATGTTCCTGACACTGTTTCAGGATTTAGAGCCTATTCAAGAGATGCCATGATGAGAATTAACGTTGTTACAAAATTTAGCTATGTTTTGGATACAATAATGCAGGCAGTTCAGAAAGATTTGAGAATAGAATTTATAGATATTGATACAAATCCTCCGACAAGAAAGTCAAGGCTTTTCAGGAATATCTTTCAGCATATGAAAAAGTCAGGGACAAATCTTGTGAGAATTTTCTATCTTTACGAGCCTCTTAAAACATTTACTTATTCATCCGTAGTTTTCTTTATTCCGGGAGTTGCGTTATTGGTAAGGTGGTTTTATCTCTACTTTAGCAGGCTTGGCGGGGGCAATATCCAGTCTCTTATAATCTCTGCAATATTGCTTATTACCTCTGTTTTGCTCTTTGCCCTTGGCATAATTGGAGATTCAATCAAGACAAACAGGATGCTGATTGAGGATACTCTATACAATTTAAAGAAGAAGGATTATGACGGCAATGGGAGGGCGTGATGCCAATGAAGAAACTCTTAGTCCTCGCGTCTACTTTTCCGCGATGGAAGAACGATAGTTATATAAATTAAAGATAGGTATGAGAAATATGGAATCTAAAGAAATAAAAGTAAAATTTGTGAACGGCAGTTTTGTTCCTTTAGGCAGAGTGAACT
>CAYIOA010000004.1:16388-37615 GCA_964364885.1 Candidatus Woesearchaeota archaeon | reverse complement strand
AAAATAATCTTTTTCGGCAGTGATTTGCATAATGAACCTAGTGAATTAGCCTCAAAAATTGTCAGGAGCCTGAAACCATCTTTTAAGGATTCAATGGTTCTGTCTATAGAAAACAGGAAGATTAGAGAGGAGAGAAAAGATACAATTATTGTTCCTAAACTATCGAAAAACAGGATAATTAGAATTGCTTTTCAGTCATTAATTCTGCCATTTTATTTTGCTTTTCTTAGGATTAAAGGATATAATAAAATTGCTAGTTTCTGGACTGTTCATAGCTCATATCATTATTTTTTATTTAAATATCTGAAAATTCTAAGATTTAAAATTTATTTTAGCGTGATTTCAGGATATGACAAAGACTATTCTGCTTTGAGATATTGTGATGTGATAATATGCCAGAGCAATAGAATGCTGAAATTCATAAAGAATAGCTTCCCGAAAAGCGAGATAATTCTTATACATCCTGGAGTAAACTTGAATGTATTTAAGCCTGGGAAAAAGGATAATCTTATTGTAATTCCGAGCGTTCCTTATTTAGTCAGTTTATTTCATGAAAGAGGAATAGACAAGATTTTATATTATCTTAAAGAAAACAAGAATGTAAAATATAAAATAATAACGAGAAGTGAAGAAGCAGCAAGATTTATTTCATCTCAATTAGGAGGGAAGAATGTTATTGGGAAAACTCTCACGAATGGTGAGATGTCTAGGATAATGTCTAGAGCGAAGGTTGTCCCCTTACTGTATAAAGACTCTCCCGATATGCCACTTAGTGCTATTGAAGGATTAGCAAGCGGAGCGGCTATTGTATGCTCAGATAATATGGGGCTTGCTGACTACGTCAAAGATAATGAATGTGGTCTTGTTTATTCAAATGATTCGAATGAATTGAAAAAAAGAGATATTGAAAAAATATTAAAAACAGCGAGATTCAACAAGAAGGCAAGGGAATTGGCTGTGAGATTGTTTGATGAAAAAGATATGACAGAGAGGTATAAATCTGCTCTTGGTGACTAGCTTCCATGATTTCTTAGATTCTCTTTTCCCAGCTCATAAATTATATTGAGAATAAACTTTCTTCTTTTTATTAAAGAAGAAATTATCAGCTTGTATATATAAGAGTCAAAAAATATCTTTTTTTGATAAAGAAGAGAATGGAGTTTGAAAGTAAATTCCATTTGAAAAGCATTGTTTAAGCTTGTTTTGTCAAGTTTTTTTATATTCTGCTCGTTAAAGTTTGTAGGTTTCACAATCTGAACCAGAGGGATTTTTATCAAAGAGGTATTTGACTTGCTAATAAAATCTATAACTCCTGTTTCTGCAGCTTTTCTGAATTTATCTATATTAGAGAGCAGATAATCTTTTCTTACAGCGAACTGATTCAGATTAAGCAGCCCGTTAAAACGCTCTTCTCCCAAACGCTCAAATCCTCTAAAAAGATTTAACTTCATGTAATTCCCAAGATACTTTGAATATATGAAATAACTGCAACAACTTATGTCTTTCTTTGTTTTCTCAAGAGAATAAATCTGAAGATATTTTCTGTATTTTGATTCTATAACTTTCCTGCCTGAGAAGAAGATATAATCATAATATTTTATCTTTTCTTTTAGAGAGCTTATGTCTTTGAGGTCTGATTCTGATATGCTTCCTTCTTTCGCATTTATTTTCGGCAACGCTTTTCTTACAAATTTTTTCTCTTTTGAAAGCTCTCCGAATATTTTCCTGAATAGATAGACAAAATCATGTTTTTTTGATTTGGATAGGGAGTTTTTGGCTATTTTCTCTCTTTCCTTTTCATTTTTCAGATAATAGTTTGTTTTATTTAAAAGGTCTCTCTCGTCCTTGAACATTACTATCTCTTTATTTTCTTTCAGATGAATATTGAGCTCTGGAAAGTAGTCTGTGAGCTGAAATGCTCTGCAGGCTGCAAATTCAAACAAACGCCCTGTAAAATGAGGCGCACCATATTGGTTTCTTGTAAAGCTGAGATTTATTTTGGATTGATTTATTGTCCTAACAAAATCCTCGGGGCTTAGAGGACCGTGATAAAATTCCTTAAATTCCGGATATTTATCCCAGCCGCGCCCCCAAATATTAACTTTCACTTTGTTTTTTATCAAAAAAGAGAGAAGCTTTATTCTTGATTCCAGAGGCTGTCCAATAAAAGAAACATCATATTTTTTTTCTAATTTTAATGGTCTGAAATCTTCTGTATTTACTCCATTAAATGGAAAAACCTTATTTAATCCGTCTTTAATGTAACTCTTCTTATAGTTCGGCTGCCCCAACAGGCAGTAATCTACAAATAAAGCATAGTATCTTGAGCGCTCTTCGAAATTGATATCATCATCCCCAAAATTAACTATTGTTTTTGTTTTTGGAGATAGTTTGTTTATTTCTTCTATTGTCTCTATGTTTAAACTGCTGGATTCTATCAAAAATAAAAAATAATCCGGCTTTTTTTCCGAGATTGTATTCAGGAGATTTTCTTTCATTAATTCAGGGCCATGTTCAATCCTCTTAGCTCTCGGGTCAAATAAAATCACCTCTCCAAATATTTTTTTTAGAGCAAGATACCATTGATAACCCCAAGACTTCTTGTCTTCACAGCCCCATAAGGAAAGCATTATTGTCTGAGATCTAAGCAATCTTGATATTTCTTCAAAACTTAATTTTCCTTTTTTTCCCACCATTTACACTCTTCTGCATATTCTTTCATAGTGTTATAGGTTTCTGTTAAACCCTCTTCTAAACTATATTTTGGAACCCATCCTGTCAATTTTCTGAGCAGGGAATTATCAGCTACAAATTTCATCTGCCCGCTTACTGGAACGTCAAGGTCTTTTGCTTTTTTTCCAGATAATTTTTCTATTATTTTTACAACTTCTCCACAAGAGCGCATTGTTCCTGTGCCTAAATTGATTAATCCTGTGTAATCTGCTTCCAACAACAAGACTATGGCCTCTGCTGCGTCTTTTGCATATATGAAGTCTCTTTCGGGCTTTGTGCTCCATACTTCTGCCTGATTTGGCGAGAGAGTGTTTTGGATTAAGGTTGGGACAAAATCTGGCCTGATTAATTTAGTTGGACCGTATATATTACAAAGCCTTATATTTATAATTGGAATTTCAGGATAGCACTTAGTTAATTCTTCAGCCATGTATTTGCTGAACAAATAGTCATTTTTATAGGGATTAATCGGCTGAGTTTCATTGACTGGGAGTTTTATTTTATCCCAATCATAGACTAAAGCCCCGCTAAAGGCGATAAATTTTTTGATTGATTTATTTTCTTTAACAATTCTTTTTTTCAGGTAGTCTAAGGCTTTTTTCAATGGGAGAACATTGTAATCTATCCCCATTGTTCCTCCTTTGTTTATTTGGTGATGATTAGAATTTCCTATAAGGAAAATAACTCTATCAAAATCTAAATTGTCAAGTGAGGATAAATCTTCGATATTTATATTAATGTGCTTGTTTTTCAGATTTTTAGGAATCTGGCTTCTTCCAAGCGAGAGTATTTCAGGATATTTTTCTAGGATAATTGGCCCGAGAAAACCGCTTCCTCCGAAAAGCACAGTTTTTCCTGTCATTGGTTTTTCTTCCAAATTTCATTCTCGAAATAATTATGAATAGTAATTGATATGTAATCTAAGTCGTCTTTAGATAAGTATTGATGAATTCCGAAATGAAGCCCGTTATCCCCGACGTATTCTGCTTCTGGAAATTCTCCTAATTTGTGGCCTAAGAAAGCGAACGCTTTGTGCTGTGTTGGTATTGAGCCAAAGTTTCTCTTGCACATTATTGAATTGTTTTCTAAATACTGGTAGAGTGCTTTGTAATTGTACTTCGGGTCTTTTAGTGTTATACTAAAAGCATGCGGGGAGACTATCTCCCCTTCTTCTTCCAGATTAAACCATGCAAAGTTTTCTAAGTCTTTCAGTTTATTCAAGAGATAGTAGAGATTTTCTTTTCTTTTATTAAAAGTCTCCCAGAATTGCCCTACGCCTTCCAGACCTAGAGATGCTTCCAAGTCATTCATTTTTGAGTTTAATCCGAAACGGATGTGATCAAAGTAAAGACCTTCTCTTCCGTGACTTCTAGTGGATTTGAGAATGTTTGCTATGCGCTCGCTGTTTGTTGATACCATTCCTCCTTCTCCACTGCAAATTAAATGTGCTGCATAAAAACTGAATGCTGCCATGTCGCCCCAGTGCCCGATGAATTTTCCTTTGTATTTTGCTCCATGCGCCTCGCAGGAATCTTCTATAACTATCAAATTATGCTTTTTAGCCAAATTGCTTATGACATCCATTTTGCACGGCTTTCCCATTGTGTGAACGACAATTATTGCCTTTGTTTTTGGAGTTATGCTCTTCTCTATTTTCTCTGGATTTATGTTTAATGTATGCTTTTCTATATCAACAAAAACTGGCTTGAAACCTGCTGCAAGAACAGCATTTGCAGTTGCAATAAATGAGAGCGCGGGCAGAATTATTTCGTCTCCTCTCTGCGCTCCAAAATCATAGAGGGCAGCACAAGCGTTTATATCTGCATCAGTTCCAGAACTCATAGCAACGCTGTGCTTGTATTCAAAAAGTTTCCCCCACTCCTCCTCGAATTTTTTTACTTTGGGCCCGCCAGACGCCCAATTTGTTTCAATAACATGCAATAAATTCTGTTTTGCCTTCTCACCAATTTTTAATTCGCCGAACTCGATTCTCATAAATAAAGAGATTAATTGTAGTTTATAAAAATTGTTGTTATAATTGTGCAATCTTCTTCTTGATATGTTTGTCTAATGCCTGCTCAGAATCGCTAAAGTGCAGAGCAAGCTCTTTTTCAGTGCATTCAGTGTTCAAAACAAGTCTTCTGGGATTTTCATTTTCACAGCCAATAACTTCTTTAACGTGGACAGGCAAATTTCTTTCCAGACATTCTTGTAAAACTCTGTCTGCTATTTCGTATCTTGAGAAAATTTTTCCTCTGCATTCTGCGTGATATATTCTTTGTTTCGCTCCGGATGCTACCACTGCTTTTAGAGTTTCTAAAAAATCCGCAAGAGAAGTAGGTCTTAAATAATCGTTTGTAAAAAATTCTAATTTGCTTCTTCCTAATATAACCTCAACTGCATGATCTACTAATCTGTTACTAACCCCGAGCATAGTTCCGATTCTTACAACATTTCCTTCATTCTCAAGGACGACTTTCTCTCCATCTAACTTACTTTTCCCATAAATACTGCAAGGATTTGGAGCATCATACTCGCACAATCCTTCGTTTAATGGTGTGCTGCCGGTAACTTGGTCTGTAGAGACAAATATAACATTGTCTGCGACATCGCAAACTCTTCCAGTTAATCCAACATTTGCTTCCCAAACAACCGCTCTATTCTCCGGTTTTGCACAATAAGCTGCATCTGCATTTGCAGCTAGATGTAAGGCAAAATGATACTTATTTTTAGAAAGATTATTAATTATTTCACAGTTGTGTCTTGAGCTTCCCAGTTGAATCGGGTTTTTGTTTTGCAACAAATCTATTTTGGCAGACGAATCAAATAAATAATCTAGGTTTTCTAATACTCCTTTTCCTATTCTTCCGGATGCACCGGTTATAAGAATTTTATTCATTTCAACCATCATTTTGCGGAGTTAAAAAGTATTATTATTCTAGAATATATATATACTTATAAAATTTGAAATGGGCTTTCTGTCATGGAACCTGAGAGGAATATAAAAAGAATTCTTATAACAGGTCTTACTGGCACTGGCGGAAGCCAACTGGCAGAGTACATTGTTAATAATCACCCTGAAGTGGAAGTTCATGGAATAAGCAGAAGCTATGGAACTCTTCCCAGCGAGAATATTAAAGGCATTGCAGATAAAGTAGTTCTCCATAGATGCGATATGAATGACTTCAGCTCTATTTTAAAGATATTAAAGATTGTCAAGCCGGACGGAATTTTTCATTTAGCCTCTTATGCAGAAGTAAAGGGCTCTTTTGATATGCCTCTTTTTGTAACTTATAATAATATTATGAGCAGTGCGAATCTATTTGAGGCAGTAAGGCAGGCAGAAATAGACCCTTATATTTTGATAACCAGCACGCCGGAAGTTTATGGGCAAATTCCTCAGGAGCAAATGCCGATAACAGAAAATCATCAGACTAATCCTGTTAATCCTTATGCTGCTTCAAAATTATATCAAGAAAAATTAGCTTATATATATTTTAAAAGTTATGGTATGAAAAATATTGTAACAAGAATGTTTTCTTATATTAATCCTAGAAGGAAGGATTTATTTTCTACTTCGTTTGCAATGCAGGTTGCGAGAATTGAGGAGGGGCTGCAAAAAGAACTTCTGCATGGAAATTTGAAATCTACCAGGACATTAATAGATGTTAGAGACTCAGTCGATGCATATTGGACTGCATTAAACAAGTGCCGGACTGGAGAGATTTATAATATATCCGGGAAAACTGTTAAAACTGTCGGAGAGTTTCTAGATTTACTTAAGAGTCTTGCAAAAACTGAGATACCTTCAAGATTAGATCCGAAACTGCTTAGAATTAGTGATTCTGTACTTCAGGTAGTTGATACCTCAAAATTTGAAAAAGAAACAGGATGGAAGCCAAAATATAGCTTTGAAGAAACAATTCAATATCTGCTGGATTATTGCAGAAATGAAGCAAAGAAATATCGCATATAGTAAACAAACATATTCTTTATAAATATCATTTAAGAGTAAGTTTGATGTATAAAAAGAGCATATTGATAACTGGCGGGGCAGGGTATCTGGGCAGTGTTCTTATTGGGCATTTTCTAGAAAAAGGATATAAAGTAACTTGCCTGGATAACTTGAGTTACGGTCAAAAATCCTTGTTTCAATATGCTTCTCATCAAGATTTTGAGTTTGTTTATGGTGATGTTAGAAACAGGACCTTGCTTGAGAATCTGGTTCCTAAATTTGATGTTATTATTCCTCTTGCAGCTATTGTTGGAATGCCTGCGTGTGATTTGAAGCCGATGGACGCGGAGTCTATCAATAGAGATGCTATTTTTTTGATTAATGAAATTAGAAGCAGTGAGCAATTATTGATATTTCCGAATACCAACAGCGGTTATGGAGCTAAATCTGGAGAGATGTTCTGCACTGAAGAAACTCCGCTCGAACCTATATCGATATACGGAAAAACTAAATGCGCTGCTGAGAAGCACTTATTGAATTCTGAAAAGCCGGCAATTACGCTACGCCTTGCAACAGTATTCGGAAACTCGCCGAGAATGAGAAATGACCTGCTTGTTAATGATTTTGTTTATAAAGCAATGACTGATGGATATATAGTAATCTATGAAAAAGATTTCAAGAGAAACTTTATTCATATCAAAGATGTTGCCAGAGCGTTTGAGCATTGCATTGAAAACTTTGAGTCTATGAAGAGCAATGCATATAATGTTGGTCTGGAAGAAGCAAATTTATCGAAAGCTGAACTTGCTGAACTTGTAAAAAAATATATTCCGAAATTTGAAATAATCTACATGGAAGTTGGGGAAGATCCTGACAAAAGGAATTATATTGTTTCCAACCAAAAAATTATGAGGACTGGTTTTATTCCGGAGTATTCTCTTGAATATGGGATAAAAGAGCTGATTAAAGGATATTCTATTTTGTTGAAGAACAACCCTTATAAAAACATTTAAAATGGAGAGAATTGTTTTTCTGGACAGGGATGGGGTAATCTGCAAGGAAAAGAATTATTTACACAGAGAGAATGACTTAGAATTAATTAATGGTTCTGCTGAAGCAATTAAAATTTTAAATGAAAAGAGAATTGGAGTTGTAGCTGTTACGAACCAGTCGGTTGTTGCAAGAGGAATGTGCAGTATTGCGGAAGTTGAGGAAATGAGCAAGTATCTTATGCAACTTCTTGAAAAAAATGGGGCTAGACTAGATAGAGTATATTATTGCCCGCATCATCCAAATATTGGGGATAATCCTAAGTATACTAGAGAATGTGAATGCAGAAAGCCCAAACCCGGAATGATTTTTGAAGCGCAGAGAGAGCTTAATATTAAGGATATATCTAGATGTTTTATGGTCGGAGATAAAACTTCAGACATTTTAGCAGGAAAAAGAGCAGGGTGCAAAACAATAGTTGTGCATACCGGTTATAGGGGGGAAGATGGAGCATACGAATGTACTCCTGATTATGAAGAAAAAAACCTTCTTTATGCTGTTAGAAATATTATAGCGAGAGAATAGAATAATGGCAAAATACTATATACATCTTTTTAAAATGGGATTTTCATAGTAATTTTATTGAAAAAGAGAAAATGAAAGCTATAATTCTTGCAGGTGGTTTTGGAACGCGCTTGAGACCAGTTGTATCAGATGTGCCAAAGCCAATGGCTTCTATTGCTGGAAAGCCGTTTTTAGAGCACCAAATACGCTTTCTTAAGGAGAATGGAATAAGAGAGATAATAATTGCTGTCCATCATATGGCGAATAAAATCAAGTCTTATTTTGGCAATGGGCAAAGATGGGGAGTAGATATAACTTATTCTGAAGAAGAAATCCCTCTTGGAACAGGAGGAGCAATAAAAAAAGCAGAAAGGTACATTGACAACAGCTTCCTTGTGCTAAATGGAGATACTTACTCTAACCTGAATTTGCACGAGTTCATTGATTTTCATAAGTCTAAAAGAAGCAAAGCAAGCATTGCTATAACAAAGTCTTCAGACGGAGGAAATTATGGAGTAATTTCCATTAATGAAGGAAAGATAGTTGATTTTATGGAAAAGAAAGGAGAGGGAGAAGCGCTGGTTAATTCAGGGGTTTACCTTTTCGAGCCAGAGATTTTTAGCTATATAGAACCTGAGAAAAATGTCTCCTTAGAAAGAGAAATATTCCCAAAACTCCTAAAAGAAAAGCTTTTATGGGGATATGAGCACGAAGGATATTTTATTGATATAGGGCGGCCTGAAACGTATTTTCAATTCAAACAGAATTTTCTTGATAGCATCACATTAAAAGAAAGTGATAGTGTCAGAGAGGCAATAAAAAGAATTTCTAAGAATGGTGTTGACTTGATACTTGTTAGCGATGAGAAGAAAAAACTTCTTGGAGTATTTAATGACAGGCTAATGAAAGAATACATGCTTAAGGGAGGTAATTTCGATGATGATCTGAATAAAGCCATGGTAAGAGATCCTCAAGTAGCCAGCATTAATGACAAAGAAGATAAGATTTCTGAGATTCTTAGAGCAGGATTAAGGCATTTGCCGATAGTTGATGATAATGGAATAATAAAGGATGTCGAATTTTATGTTGAGAAAGTGAAACCTGAATTATTTCCAGTTATTAGAGGGAAATCTCCTTTGAGAATTGGATTTGCCGGAGGCGGGACAGATTTGCCTAATTTTTTTGAAAAGCACGGAGGTGTTGTAATAAATGCAGCTATCAATAAATATTGCCATGGAACCATAATAAAAAGAGCTGACTCCAAGATACATATAGATTCTGACTTGGGAGAAGAATTAATAGCTAACTCTATAAATGATCTTGCTTATGATGGAAAATTTGATTTGATAAAGGCGGCTATAAAAGTAATGAATCCTGATTTTGGATTTGAGCTATATCTTCATAATGATCTCCTGCCTGGGACTGGCTTAGGTTCTTCTGCCAGCTTGTCTGTTCTTTTAGTATCTTTGATTAGCTATTTACAAGGAATTCAGTATGACGATTATAAGGTTGCTGAGTTAGCTTATAAGGCAGAGCGCGAGGAATTGAAAATAAAGGGAGGATGGCAGGACCAGTATGCTGCTGTAAGCGGAGGATTTAATTTTATAGAGTTTAACAAAGAAAAAACAATAATTTATCCATTGAAATTGAAGGAGGAAGTCATAAATGAATTGAATAATCATTTGTTATTGTGTTTTGTCGGCAAGTCCCGCTTTTCTGATGACCAGCATAGAGCCCAGGAAGAGAGATTTTTAAATAATGAAGCAGATATTGTAAATATACAAAACGAACATAAGCAAATTGCTATTGAAATTAAAGATTCTCTTCTTAGAAACGAATTAGAAAATGTCGGCAGACTTTTGAATGCTTCATGGCACAATAAAAAGAGACTAAGCCCAATTATCTCTAATAGCAATATAGACGGCATTTATGAAGCAGGATTGAAGAATGGAGCTTATGGCGGAAGACTCTTGGGATCTGGCGGCGGAGGGTACCTTCTTTTCTTTTACTCTCCTATAAAGAGAAATCAGCTAACAAGAGCTTTAAAAAACTCTGGAGGAGAGATTCTTAATTTTAACTTTGAATCAAATGGCGCCAGAGTTTGGGATTCGAAAAATAGGGCCTAATGAAAAATATTCTTTATCTTTTCTAATTCTTTTAATTCCTTAAATGAGTTTATTATTTCGTCTGCTTCAAGCAAAAATTTCTTGTCCATTGTAGAGCATACAGCAATACAATAAGCTCCTGCTTGCTTTGCAGATTTCACTCCGAGGGGCGCGTTTTCCACAACTATTGATTCTATCGGAGAAACTTTTAATTCTGACATCGCTTTTAAATATGGCTCCGGATGTGGTTTTCCTTTCTCTGTTTTATCTCCTGTTATTATAGAATCAAAATTTTTTAAAAAAGAAAGAGGGGTTGTGCTAAGCATTCGCTCTCTGCGAGCTGCTGAAACTATAGCCATAGGCACTTGTTTTTCTTTTAGAACCATTATTAACTCTTCAACTCCTGAATAGAGCGCGAATCTGTAAGTTTCCTTGAAAAATTTTTCTTTTAAGCTTATTATTTTCTCTGGATCTAATTTTTTGTTATACTTTTTTGAAATAGAATCAGCGACCTGCCTTAGCTGAGCTCCTTCAAGTGGAAAATAATCTTCTCTTTCCAGATTAACTCCGAAACTATTAAAAGAACGCTTCCAAGCAGTGTAATTGTGCTCCATTGAGTCTACTAAAACGCCGTCGTAATCAAATAGAATAGCTTTCATTAGAGGGTTTGTTTATTTTTAATATTGTTGTTGCTCCTATTACAATCATGTTTTCTATTTCTTTAAGAGCGTTTAGCTGAAAAATATCTCCAATTTCAAAATATTTTCCGTCAGAATCATTGACTAACTTTCCTTCCAAGACAACTCCGATTCCATTTTTTTCTTTGCTGAAGTAATCTCTCATTGACGCATCCTCATTGAAATTTTTTAGACAAATTTCTGCGTTTCTAATTTTCTTAATCATGTCAAACTCTCTTTCACTGAATGAGACATAGGAAAATTCTGACAAATCTGACGAGATGTAATCTTCAGACTCATATCCTTTTGCTTCTCTTCCGTATGAATCTGACAGTCTTAGAAGATCTGTTTTTCTTGAAGGCACTTCAACTTCCATTATAATTGCTCCGTTTTCTGACAGAGCTTGTGTTGAATGGAAGACTTTCCTGCTTAAAATTAATCCGTCTCCTTCATTCAGCTTTAAACCATCCTGCAATGTTGTGCAAACAACCTCTCCGTATAAAACAAACAAGGCTGTTTTCTTCTTTAGATGGCAGTGCATAGAAGTTGAAAATTCTTTTTTGATATGAAGTATCCAAATTGAGAGGTTATTATTCTGATACATGAGATACTCGTAGCCCCAGGGCTTCTTGACAACTACTTTAGAAAAATCATAATTTTGTAATTGCTCGTCTATTGGCGTAAGAATTTTTGCTATTTTTTCATTATCAAATTCTGAGTTTGTTATTGTTTTAATCATTTTTTTCCGTGAAAACTCTGAAGGTTTCTTTCATCCATGGACCAAGATGCTTGTAGTGGGGGGAGGTTATCAGATTTCCATCTGTTACAAATGGGGCATCTATGTATTCTGCTCCGGCATTATTAATGTCATCTTTAATGCTATAATATCCGCTTAGTCTTCTTCCTCTCACTATATTTGCTGAGATTAACAACTGGGAAGCATGGCATATTGCTGATATCACCTTGCCCTTCGTGTTCCAATCTGAAATTATTTTTATAATCTCTTTGTTCTGTCTCATGTATTCCATTGCTTTTGCTCCGCCTGGCAATACCAAGAGGTCGTAGTCTTCCGGGTTTATGTTTTCAACAGATGAACTTACTGGTATTTTTGTTCCTAAAATTCCAACTGTTTCTTTTCCGTCTTCTGTTGCAACTGTAACCTGGAAGCCTTCTTCTTGCAACCTATAGTATGGATAAATAAACTCGTGGTCCTGCACGAATTTTCCTGTTAAGATTAATGCTTTTTTCATGATACGGCAATGCGGACTCCTTATAAATATTTTTTGTTATTCACAGACTATCTCTTTAATTTTATTATAAATTCTTTCTGGTGTTGCTGGAAAATTATCTAAATGCGGAGCAAAACCAGCTGTTTTTTCTTCCAAACCTAGAGCATAAACCCTTTTTCCTGTTTTATGCATTAAATCATAAGCTATATTTTTTGCTGCGGCTGCTGGATAGTCTCCCTCTGTAACCAATCCGCCATATTTAGAATCAAGCAGAGATTCTAAAATTAAATCGTTTTTTTTGTTTAAATCAAGTGGTTTTATCCAGGGTAGATGAATGAGATTGGTTGTTATACCCTCATCAGAGAGTCTTTTTTTTGCATTTAAAGCGTTAAGTCTTGTTGAAGATATTGATAAAATTGTGATATCTGCCTTTTTTTCTATACTATCCTCGAGTTCATAATCTATATCCCATGTAGCTCTGTGCTCGCTTACGTAAATAGGATCATTAGTTTCAATAAAATTGTTCCATACAGATTCATATTCTTTTGGCGTTGAAGGAGCGGCAATTTTTATGCCGGGCATTCTATAAATAAGGCCATAATGGCTGCCTGAGGCAACTGGTCCGAAGCCACCGTCCATTGCGACTGAGCGTATAAAAATTGGACATGGAATTCCTGACATCTCTTTTGATTTTGCTGCATAATTGGCTGAGCCTATAATATTGAACCAATTAAATCCTTGAAAGCGCACTACTAATATTGGCTTTCTTCCTGCGAGAGCATGGCCACAAGCCACGTAACCTATTGCCAAATCAGACATAGGAGATTCCATTATACCTGGATGCTCTGGTATATCAGGCACAGTTCCCCTTACTCTTCCTCCGTCGATTAAACATTCTCCTAAAATTGTGCCGTTGTTTTTTTCTATGTGCTCTTGTGAAATTCTGCAAATTGTATTTCTTAATGTCTCGCCCATTTTAATTCTCTGTTCTCCTTTTCCACAAATCGGACATGAATGATTCTGAACTTCTCTCTATTTCTTCTACCTCTTTTTTTAGAGATAGTTTTTCAAGCTCTTGCTTTGTCAGACTGAATCTATCTAAATCTGAATTTTTAATAAGGTCAGAACCATTATGCGAGACTGTTCGTTTAGTATGAATATTCATTAATGCTGGCAAATCTTTTGATAATTCCCTTACATTATACATAATTTCCCAGGGATCGTCTGATATTTCTACTGAGTTCAGGCCATAAGCTTCAGCTACTTTTGCTGTTCTCCAAGAGCGCCGCTTTTCTACAGGAGTCATAACTGACAAATTATTGTCCTCTATAAGAAAAAGAACAGGCAGTTTTTTCGAAGCTGCCCAGGGTATTGCTCCTCCAATGACATAGTCTTCTTCTGCAGCTGCATCGCCCATTACAGCGAGAACTTTTTCATATTTTTTTGCTTCAGAATAACCAACTGCAATTGGCGCATTAGAGCCCATGAACCCGTCGTGCCAGAACATTCTTATTTTGGGTGATTGTATTGAAGCAGAACCGCCCATTCCTCTGGAGCAACCAGTTGGCTTATGCAACAACTCGTCAGCTAATTCTTCAAGATTTCCACCGTAAGAAATATAATAACCATGGCACCTATGCTGAGCAAATATTGCTGGGTTTTTATAAATCATTGAAACTGCCGCTGGAATAGACTCCTGACCAAGTGACAGGTATATTGGGGCTTTTATTAATCCTTTATCATTAATTTGTTTTACATACAACTCGAAGTTTCTAATATCACACATTCTTCTGAACATTTCGAGAGTTTCTTCTTTTGAAAATAAAGGTAAATTACTATAATGTTTTGTATCGGAAGAGTTCATTTTCTATCAAAAATAATCAGAAGGATTTACTTTTAAAGATTTATATTGTAAAGAACATAAAGATATAAAAACAGGGACTTGTGCAGTTATTTTATGGAAGTAAAAAATATTGACGCTGTTGTTGCTATAATTCTCAATGATGAAAATGAGGTTTTGTTGCAGAAGAAAGATTTGAGATATAAGTGGTTTCCCGGGGAATGGTGCATGTTTGGAGGAGGTATTAGAGAAAATGAAGAGCCGGAGGAAGCGTTGAAAAGAGAGTTGATAGAAGAAATAAGATATGAACCCAAAGAGTTGGAATTGTTTAAAAGAGATATTTATCATAATAGAATTGGAGAAGATGTAAGACAGGGAAATTGGCATATTTATAAATCCAGATTTGAAGGAGATGTTTCTGAACTGCGACTTGGAGAGGGAATTGGGTTTGCGTTTTTCTCTTCTAGTGAACTTGATAGTGTCAAAATAAATTATAACGACTTGAGAATTCTTAGAGAGTTTTATGGGATCGATGTGAGGAACCATGAGTAGAAAGGTTCTTGCAACTTCTGTAGCTTTAGAAGCTGGAAAACTGCTCATGAAGCATTATAGGAAAAATCACAATCTCGAATGGAATACGAGAAATAATTTTAGCATTGAGGTTGACAAACTAAGCGACGAGCTGATATACAAATCAATAAAGAAATATTTTCCCGGAGAGAGTATTTATTCAGAAGAAAGAGAGTCTAAGCTTGCTGATTCAGGATTGCAATGGATAGTTGACCCGCTTGATGGAACAATACCTTATACTCTTGGAATAAATGATAATTTTGGTGTTTGCATTGCCTTGGTGGAGAATAGAGAGCCGATTCTTGGAGTTGTGTATGCCCCAAAAAGAGATGAATTATATGTTGCAGAAAAGGGCTGGGGGGCATATTGCAATGGCGAGAAAATTCAGGTTTCTTTAGAGAATAACATAAATCATGTAATTGCAGATTCTGGTGCTGGAAAGAACAGCAAAGATTCTGAAAGAGAGAAATTTGCATCTATTTACAGAGTTCTGTGTTCTAGCGAAGGAATTGCCTGCATAGTTGCTCATGGGTGCGCTTCTATACCTTTGTGTTTGACTGCTAGCGGGAGAATTCAGGCATTTTTGGCGATGGGTCTTGAGCCAGAAGATATGGCTGCAGCAGCGATTATAAACAAAGAAGCTGGAGCTAAAGTCACTCCTTTATTTGAAGATAGGGAATGGAGAGCCGATGATAAAAATATATTTGCCGCGAACTATGCCCTGCATGAAAATACAACAAGTCTTTTGAGGAAGAGATTAATCCTTTAGAGATCTTTTATTTTCTCAATCAATTGTGTTGTGCTTATGTTCAGGTCTCCTTCCATCAGCTTGTCTAAAATAACTAATTCCACTCTGTTTTGAGCAGCATATTTCCTTTGCACTTCAATTGTGCGTGCGTCTTCGCTAATAACATAAAAATCCGGCCTGAGATGAGAGAAGATTATATCTAACTCTGAAAAATTATGACTTTTGTTTATGAAGCAATAATTAACTGGTTTTAAGGAGACTAGCATTTTCGCGCGCTGTCTCTCATTTTGCACTGGCCTTTTTGGTCCTTTATATTCACGTATTACAGAGTCTTCTGCAACGCCCACCACTAGAATATCTCCCTGTTTCCTGCATTGCTCAAAAAAAGAGACGTGCCCGACGTGCATTATATCAAACGTGCCTGAGGCATAGACTATCTTTTCCTCAGAATGCCCTTTGCGTATTACGTCCAACTCTTCGTACTCTCTTAGTATCATGAGAGCTTGTTTTTGTTGGAGTATATAAATATTTATATAAGATATTTTATCTCAGAGTTTATGAGTTATTATAAAGGAAAAAATGTTCTTGTCGCTGGTGGAACAGGCTTGATAGGAAATCCTCTTGTGGACATGCTTGTTGAGCAGGGGGCTAATGTAAGAGTTGCTTCTCTTGACGACAGGAGCAGAGCCAGACCTGGAATTGAGTTTTATCAAACTGACTTGACAGATTATACTAACTGCAGAGAAGTGTGCAAGGGCATGGAGCATGTGTTTAATTTGCTGTGCATTAAAGGCACTGTAAAAACAGCTAAAGAAACGCCTGCTCGTTTTATGGTCCCAATGATTGCTTTTGATGCTAATTTAATTAGGGCTGCAAGAGATTCAGGTGTTGAAAAATATTTATATTCAAGTTCTGTGGGAATTTATCCGCCGGCAGAAGTATTCTACGAGGATGAGGGTTTGAAAAACCCTCCGTCTGAAAACTATAAATTTCCTGCTTGGGCGAAAAGAGTTGGAGAGTTTGAGTGCCAAGCATATCACGAAGAAGGATGGAATAAAATCGCAATTGTCAGGCCAGCAAGCACATACGGACCTCATGACAACTTTGCAGAGGGAAATGCAATGGTAATAGCTTCTTTAACAAGAGATGTTATGGAAGGAAAAAATCCTCTTGTTATCTGGGGAGATGGCAGCGATATAAGAGACTTTGTTCACTCGAGAGATGTTGCGCGGGGAATGATGCTTGCTCTTGAGAAATCTCCCGGGGCTTATCTTCCTATGAACCTCGCGGGTGGAAGAGAGTATACTATAAAAGAGCTTGCTGAAACAATACAAAAAAATGCTCCCTCTAAAATTGAGATTGTATGGGATACAACAAAACCATCCGGAGATAAAAGAAGAGTCATGGATATTTCAAGAGCGGGAGAAATTCTTGGCTGGAAACCAGAAGTGTCTCTTGAAGAAGGAATAAAAGAAGTTATGACTTGGTATATCTCTAATATAAAAAGTATAAAAAAGTCCTATAAATTCCTAGAATAATTAAAATGACTGCTCTCTCTTTAGATATTGCTGATGGAACTGAAATAAAAGAGTTTACTGCTCCAAGAGCTCAGCTTGCTAAACCTGAAAAAAAAATAAAAGTTGGAATGACGCAGGTAAACAATAGCTTTAACAGGCAGAGTTATATTCCTTTAACACTCGGATATTTATACTCTCATGCGAGCGAGCATGCGAAAAATTTTGAAGATTTTGAATTCTTAAGCCCTATATTCAAAAGAATTCCACTTGAAGAGTGTGTAGAGCAGCTGAGAGAGGCTGATGTTGCTGCTTTCAGCACATATGTCTGGAACTTTGAAATATCAAAAAGAATTGCAGAACGCCTTAAGCAGGAAAATCCTGATATTATCACGATAGCAGGAGGATATCAAATTCACGAGGAGGATGTTGAGGGCTTCTTGCGCAAGAACAGAATGTTTGACATTGCTATCGCTGGAGAAGGAGAGAGGGCCTTTACAGCTTTTCTGGAAAGCTATCCAGATAGGGCCTGGCACAGAGTGCCCTCTGCAGGATTTATTGACGAGAATGGAAGATTTATTGAAACAGAAAGAGCTAAAAGAATAGAAGATTTAAATGAAATTTCTTCTCCTTTCTTGAATGGATACTTTAACAGATTGATGGACTCAAACAACGAGGATGAATGGATAGGCCTTTTTGAAACAAATCGCGGATGTCCTTTCCCCTGTAACTTTTGTGCGTGGGGCGGAAGAAGCGGGGCTAAAAAAAGAATGACAGAATTTAGTCTTGAGGAGCGCTTGTTCCAGGAGATAGAATGGTTTGGAAAAAATAAAATAGGATATATTTTCTGCTGTGACTCTAACTTTGGAATGTACTCGTCTGAAAAATTTGGGCGAAGAGACCTGAAAATAGCGCAACAATTCGCGCATGTTAGGGACAGATACGGCTATCCAAAGAGATTTTCTGTGCAAAACACAAAAAATTCAACTGAAGATTCTTATGAAGTCCAGAAAGTTCTTTATGAAAGCGGCCTAGACCAGGGGATTTTGCTTGCAATACAATCTTTAAATCCAAAAACTCTTGAGGCTGTTGACAGAAAAAATATTGGAACAAAAACTTACCTTTATCATCAGAGAAGAGCCACAGAAGAAGGCAAAAAAACTTTCTCTGACTTGATATTGGGGCTTCCTGAAGAAACTTATGAAAGTTTTGTTGAAGGAGTTAATACTCTGATAGAGCTTGGGCAGCATAACAGAATTCAGTTTAATAATCTCTCAATCCTTCCAAATACTGTAATGTATGATCCTGAATACAGAAACAAATACGGTCTGGTCACAGTTGAAACTGACATTGTTAATATTCATGGCAGCCTTGGAGAGCTGGAAGATGGTGTTTATGAAAAACAACAATTAGTTGTTGCAACAAACTCAATGCCTAAGACAGACTGGGTAAGAACGAGAAATTTCGGATATATGGCCGGCTTACTGCATTTTAATAAAGTTTTACAAATACCGAATGTTGTTCTCAATTCGGCATATAGTTTGAAATACAGCGACGTAGTGGCTGCTTTTGTTTCTGATGACTCTGCTGACAGACCAATTATAGGAGAGTTAAGCAATTTGTTTAGCGAGCAAGCGAGAAGCCTGCAAAGAGGAGGGCCTGAATATACTTATTCAAGACAATGGCTTAATATGTGGTGGCCTACAGACGAGTTTGGTTTAATCAAGCTGGCGACTGAAGACAAGTTGGATTCTTTTTATGGAGAAGCAAAATCCCTCTTCTCAGAAATATTAGAGGAGAGAGGATATAATAGCAAGCATGACAGGCAAGTTGTTGCAGAAGCCGTTAGATTAAATAGAGAGCTGATGAAAATGCCTTATAACAACTCTGATTTGGAAATTCATACTGATTTTAACACGCTCGAGGTTTACAAAGCAGGTCTTCTAACTGATAAAATTCCGCTTGTTTGTGAAGAAAAAAAATACAAAGTAGACAGAACTAGAGAGCGATGGAATTCTTGGGAAGATTGGTGCAGGGAAGTTGTATGGTGGTGCAATAAAAAAGGAGCTTATATGTATGATTATGCTCCAATAGAGAAATAAATACTATTTGAAACAAGAATCTGTATAGATATAATCTTTTCTGTAATCTTCAATAGAGAGTCTTGGCAATCCGAGCTTTTCTGCTTTTACCTGCTCCGGATATAACAATTTTGTTTGAAGAAAATCCTCTAAAATCGGAGCCATTGCGTGGGCAACAGCAAATTCTCCCAGCTTGGCTAGTTGCGCCGGCGTGAATGCGGAGAGATATCCCTCTGTTGTTATTTTCTTTCCTTTTATTAAATTCTCCAATATACACTCTAGCACATCTTCTCTTAACTCTGAAACATAGATGCTATGAATACCGTTGTATGAGCGCGGAACTCCCTTGGGTATTAATTCAACTCTGACAAAAAAATCTGCATAAGGGGTATTTAGAAGCAAATTTTCTCTTATGAGGTTTATGTCGCTCTCGGAAATGCTGTTTTGCCCTGCGCTTATTTTACTGTCAAACTCCTCTTGTATCTCTCTTTGCAAAATATCACGGGGCGTTTTGTCCTCTCTTGAAATATTGCCGCCGATGAAATGCGCTGAGCCGCGGTAGGCTTCATAAGGATAACCTTCATCATATATACTCATTAAAATAATATCTGATTTTTTGTTTAAGGCAATTAAAAGAGAAGCGTGTCCGTATAATTGTTTTTTCATATTGACTTTATTTTTTCCATTATTTTTGTTGTGCTTATTTGTTCAAATTCGGGGGGAGCTGAGCGCGGGAGAATTACCAATTCTATATTAAATTTGGAGGAATATCTTTTCCATTCGCTGATATTGAAGGCGTCTTCATTTACTACCCACTTATTGGGTCTTAAATTCTCAAAAATCGGAATAAGTCCTGCGAGCAAATCGTCTTTCCTTGCTATTGGAGGGTCTAACAAGCAATAATCAACCGGCTTTAATGAGTCTATTAATTTTAGTCTTGCTTTCTCACCAATTATAGGCCTGTTTTCTCCTTTATAGGTCTTCATGTTTTTATCACAACTGACTGCGACAACGAGAATATCCCCTTGTTTCTTGCATTCTTCAAAGAATAAGACATGACCTGCATGAGTTAAGTCGAATGTTCCAGAGCAGAAAACTATTGTTTCATTTTTATGATTCTCTCTGATTTTTTGCAGTCCATTTATACTTGTTTGAGCCATATTAACTTGATAAATGAAGTGTTTATAACTGTTTTGTATTCTTTAACATATTGAATGAAATATATACTTACTTATAAAATAAGAAGAGTGAAAAAGTGTATGGAAAGTGCGCTTGTAACTGCATCAAGTCATGGTTTAGGGAAAGCTATAGCTTTGGTTTTCGCTGAGAGTAATTATGATATAATTCTTCACGGAAGAGATTTGAATAAGATTAGCGAAGCAAGAGAAGAATTATTCAAAAAATGTCCGAGTGTGTCTGCAGTAAAAGGAGACTTAAGGGGGTATACAACGATTAATGAATTATACGACAGAGCGAGGTCTAAAGAGCTTTCTATTTTAATAAATAATGCTGCGATTCCGTGCGCTGGACTGCCGTTTGAGCAATTAAGTGAAGAGTATATAGAAGATAATATACTTACCAATCTTCTTTCTGTGATAAAACTTACAAGAAAAATTTATCCTATATTCTTAGAAAGGGGGGGAGGAACGATAATAAACATAAATTCAAGTGTTGGTTTAGAGCCGAGAAAATATCGAAGTGTTCATTCTGCATCTAAATGGGGACTGCGCGGTTTTGACAATGTTCTAAGATTAGAAGCTAGAGAAAAGAACATTAGAGTTATTAGTGTTTATCCAGGGAGAATAAAAACAGTTCCTGAATTTGACGAAGGGATGGAGATGGGATATGTTGCAGAGAGAATTTATGAGGCATATAAAAATATGAGCGAGGGTGGAGAGTTATTATTAGAAGGTGAGAGAGAGATAAAACGCGGCAGGAAATTTGAATATGAAAAAAATGGCTTGATTAGGAGAGTATAATAATGTTTATAAATAATATCTCTTGCTTTGAGTATGGAGATTTTACCCTCTTTGGAAAAGAAAGATTATAGTGTGTCTGAAGAGCAGATAAGAGATTATCATAAAAATGGGTTCTTGATTCTTGAGGATTTTTTTTCTGAAGAATCTGATTTAATTTTAGATAAGATTAAACTTCATGCTGACAATGACTACGGCCCTATTTTAAACCCTGATAGAATTCCCTTCCTGATAAAAAGAGATCC
>CAYIOA010000004.1:0-16288 GCA_964364885.1 Candidatus Woesearchaeota archaeon | reverse complement strand
GATAATGCTTATCCTAAAAGTCCAAATGGAAAATATATAACTACAAATCTTTTTTTGGAGAATGCAGACATAGAGAATGGAGCAATGTTCATTTATCCAGGGTCTCATGTTGAGCCCCTGCTTCCTTTTGAAGAGAGAGCTAGTTATCTAGAATCAAGAGATGATAAAGCAGGATATACGCTTGAAGTTCCTGACGAGTATAAAGATAGAAAAACTGATTTGATTGTTGGCAAGGGTTCTTTGCTGGTGATGCATGGCCATTGTATTCATGGCTCTTATGAAAATATTTCTGAATCCAGAGCAAGACCTCTGCTTTCATGTTCTTATATTTCGGAGGGAGAGCCATTTGTTTCAGGAACACATTCATTCAGGGCGCCAATACCTCTTCATAGAAAATGATTGACGTAGGATTTATTTTTCCAAGCAATGATTATGTAAAAAATCCTTTTAGATTTGACCCGCATACCCACTTTCAGATATTGAGTGTTTTAGAGAACTGCTCCGGCTCGAGAGTTAATCCAAAATTGATTGATCTGCGAGGAATTGGCAAAGAGTTTGCAAGGTACCATATACCTGAATGTGATGTTTATCTTTATTCTTTGTTCACTCTTGATTATAAAGAACAAAAAACTATCCATGATGAATTAAAAGAAATTTACCCTAAATCAAAACATATAGCCGGGGGGCCGCACGTATCCTGCTTTAAAGAGGATGTTCTGAAAAGTTTTGATTCGGTTGTTCTTGGAGACGGAGAGAATTCGATTATTCAGGCAATAGATGATGCCTCGGCAGGGAGTCTAAAAAAAGTTTATGAGCAAAATTCTCCCATAGACATTAATGAATACTCATTTCCGCGCAGGCATTTTTTACCTCCTTCTACTGTCGGAAGACGAAACATTATGAAGCTGAGGAATAAAGAGGGATATGAGAATTTATTAGGAACTTCAGTTATTTTTAGCAGGGGATGCCCATATAACTGCTCTTTTTGTGCTATGCCACAAATTAGAAAATATAACGCTGGAGTGAGATACAGAGAACCTAGGCTTGTTACAGAAGAAATTTTATATTTGAAAGAAGAGTACGGCATAGAGGGCTTGCTTTTGCTTGATGAAATAGGAATACCTCTTGCTAAAAAACAAGCTATTGCACATCTAAAAGCGATTGGAGAGGGAGGTGTTGTATGGAGAGGGCAATGCAGAGTTGATGGTATTACGCCAGAACTTGCTAGACTGGCTTATGAGTCTAATTGTGTTGCTATGGGCTTGGGTGCTGAAAGCGCTTCACAAAGGGCGCTGGATATGGCTAATAAAAAAATAGGCGTAGAAAAATCAAAGGAAACAATAAAAATCTTAAAACAGAATGGAATTGAGACAAAAATCTATATGATTATAGGCATGCCCGGCGAACCGGAGGATATTGTTGAAAAAACATGGAAATTTATTGAAGAAACAAAACCTGAACAGGTTTATTTATCTTTATTTACTGCCCGCCCTGGAACGGATGTATATGAGAATCCCGGCAAATATGGAATTGAATATATAACCAGCGACTGGGATAAGCTTAACCATATGTTCGGCAGACAGGAGCAAGTAGACTATATTCCAGAACTTTCATTTAGATATGCAAAGATAACTCCTTGGGGGGAGGGGCAGAGCAGTGATAAAATTGTAAGCAATTATGTTACACTCAGAGAGAGAATTGCGGAAAATGGAATGGCTCCCCTGTGAGAATTGATAATTTTATAAAGTACACCAGTTTAAGGGAGTTAAATAATCATTTGAAGTTAGATGATGGAGTTTTATAATCTACACCCTGATAAAATTAAAATTGCCAATATAATGGCAATTGGACGAGCAAGCACCATGTTTCTTCAGGGTTTATTAAACAGCCATCCTGAAATTGCGACTATCCTCGGGCTTTTTCAGGTATATAAACAAGATTTTGAGAATAAAAATTCCGCTTCTGTTGCGAGCAGCATTTATGAGAGAATGAAAGAGCAGGTTGAGGGTTATTTTAGCAATTATGACTTGGAAAAAAATTTTCCCAGAGAGATTTTTGCTAAACATCTTAAAGAATACACTGATGTTTTTGGCGTAAATTACAAAACTGTCTTTATCGGAGCCCATTATGCATACGCAAAGCATTTTAAGAAAGATTTGTCAAAGATAAAATATATTCTGTCTAATGCACATACTTCCAGAAATTTTTTTAGGCTTTACAGATATTTTCCCAAACAGAGAATTATCTTCTGTGTTAGAGATCCAAGAGCGACTCTGCTTTCTGCCAGAAAAAGAAACAGCTTGATAAAATCTCTTTTAGACCCATATGATTCGTATGTTCTTTATAAAAAACTGGTGAAGAAGAATAAAAATAATGTTCTGGCTATAAAGCACGAGGTACTGCATGGAAATTACAGCCAAGTAAAATCTGATATTGCTAATTTTTTAAAGATAAGAAATTCTGATAGTTTTGGCTCTGCTAGTTTCTTTAACAAACCTTATTATGGCTCAGAAGGAAAGCACGGCTCCATAAACAAATTAAAATCTTCAAAACCAGACAAAATGTTTCTTAGAGAGGAATGGAAAACTGAATTGTCTACTTCAGAAATTAGGGGGGTACAGCTTATTTTCTCTGGCATGATGGAGGAATTTGGATATGAAAAAATTAAAAATTTTGGGAGAATAGACGTAGTTTTCTTTCATTCTTCGTATGAAGGTCTTTCTTTAAAACATATCTTAAAGGCCCATGGATGGAAAAGATATACATTAAGATTTTTAAGAGGAATTTATTTTGTTCCGCTAATCGGTCCTTTGATTATGAAACTGCTCGTTGGATTGAAACTCTTTGGAGAGGTGCTTATTGATTATTTAAGAATAAGATTTAATAAAATAAATTAAGCCCAGAAATGCTTTCTGTTTAGAAATGCATCCAGTATTTTCTCATTAATTTCCGGCTCCGGACTCTCGCGCTCTGGATGCCAAAGTATTCCTGCGACTGGAAATGAAGGATGATAAACTCCTTCAATAATGCCATCCGGCGCTTTCGCAAAAACTTTTAGTTTTTTCGAGAGCTCTTTTTCAGAGAAACCTTGGGAGTGATAAGAGTTAACTATGGTGGTGCTTTTCCCTAAATAGCTGATTGATTTGGCTTCTGTTATTTCTACTTTATGCGTTCTGCCTACATGAGACAATTCATTTTTAGAGTTTCTAATCTCCTGTATGAGCTGCCCTCCAAAATAAACATTTAGAAATTGTGCTCCACGGCACTGGCAAAGCATCGGGAGGGCATTATCTATTGCAAAATCCATCAATATCTTTTCAGTTGCATCCCGATTATCAGAATAGGCCTTTTCTTTTAATAGCGGTTTGCGATATAATCTTGGATTTAAGTTTTCTCCGCCTGATAAGATAATTCCGTCTAAGTTTAGCTCTAACAAATTGCTGAATAGATTATCTGAGACATTTGACAAAGGAATGAGGATTATCCCGAATTTCTGATAGTATTTAAAATAGCTCTGCTCCAGAGCGTCTATATTATATCCGTATTTGTATGGAACTTCTCTCTGCGAAATAGCTATTTTTTTCATTTTAAAGCGAGATAAATTTGTTTATTGCTCCTTCAGATATCCATTTTTGCACTTTTTCATAATCTTCTTCTGTGTCAAATTCCAGCCAGCCGCGCTTTATTTTTATTGGATGAACTTCTTCTCCCTTGTCAATAATAGCTTGGAGCATGTCTGTCATATATGCCTTCTTAAAAGACTTTGAATTTAACCATTTTTCTTCTTTATGCCAATATCTCTCTTTATTCTCTCTAAATACTTCTTTTAATATGTCTAATCCTTTCTCTGAGAATTTAATTAATCCAACATAACGCGCTGCCGCCCCTTTCAATGAGCGTGTTGGCTTTCCTAATTCAACTATTTCTCCCCGAGTGTTTATCTCTAATGTTTCTAAATCTTCTTCCCACTCTTTTAATCTTGCTCGCCAGTATTCAAAGTAATCTGTATCTACTACTATTCCTATATCCGAAGTTGAAGAGATTATCTCTTCTAATACTCTTTTTTCGTAAATTATATCTCCGTAACATACTAGCAACTCGGAATTCATTTCTTGTTCTGCTGAAAATAAAGTAGCGACCATATTAGTATCTGCGTAATCAATGTTTGTATAGTACTTAACATTTTGAAGAGTTATCTTTTCTCCCATGTATCCCTTTACTATTGTTATGTCTTTGATTGCACAAGAGTTTAGTGTTTCTATTTGCCTCTCCAAAAGTGATTTTCCATCGATATTTAGCATACACTTTGGAAGATTCTGGGTATATTTCTTAAGTCTTTTACCTTCCCCTGCAGCGAGTATTATTGCTTTCATAAGATTATGAGATTCCTTTTATCAGATTGGCTTCGCAGTTTAATTCTATCTTTCTGAATTTTTTTATATAATCAAAAATTGTTTCTCCACACCCTATTGCTGCAGGCAAATTAAATTCTGCACAGCGTATTGCCATATGAGAGGCAATACCTCCATATTTTGTTATCAGCCCCTGAATGTTATGTCCGAATATCCAATCGAATCCTGGGTCTGCGTTTGTTATTAATACTATCTTGTTTTTTATCTGTTTTGGTTCTGTTTTTTCATCCAAGTAGATTACGTCTCCAACTATCAATTCTGTCGTGATATAATTCGGTCTGTTATCGAACTGATGAAAATATTCTACATTCTTCTCCAGATATATCAATGGGGGGAGTCGAAGCGACTTTGTTATTTCGTATTGCTTTCTGCTCCTCTCTATTTTATCTTTCAAATCCTCCAATTCAGTTATTGGTTTTGACTTATGAGAAAAGGATACAATATCATTAATGTCTAAGAAGGTTACATCTTCTTTGGCGAGCCCATATTTTTTCAGATGCTCATAACTGTACTCTAAAATAAGATTTAAGTTCTTAGTAAACTCGAATTTTGACTTTTCCCTTGCAGCCAGTGCAGTTTTCGTGAAGTTTAAAAATTGTTCTGCTGAAAAATCAAAATTTTCTTTTTGTATCAGAATTTCTATCTTTCTTATTGTTTCTGGGTCAAAACAAAACTCTTTTGCCTGCTGATGAGCTGAAACATTGTCCAGCTGAACATACTCGTCAAAAAATTCATTGTATGTCGGAGAACAGAGATCATATGTGCCTGGGCGAAGATGCCCAAATTCCTTTAAGAATTCTTGTTTTGTGAGGTTTTGATTCTTTAACAATTCTAATTTTCTTAAAAATTCTGCGGCAATAGAGTTGATAGACTGAAGCAAATTGTTCTTTTCTTCTCTGCCGATAATTCCAAGATTTACTAGAGAATTAATTAATGTATTTCCTATGAAGGCGAAGCGGGCTAATTTGCAAAACGGCAAAGTGCCATAATACTTGCAATCGTGAATTAACTGAGCTATTTTTATGTCTAATAATATATCTGAACCGACTATTTTATCTCTTTTTTCATTTAAAATCTTACTCAGACTTAGCTCTTTCCCGATAGTTGTATTTTTCTCAGAGACTATCTTATTTGTTAAGTTCAGCAAAGACTCTTTTATTTCTTTAATCTGAAGGTTTGAAAAATTATTCCTTCTTAATTCCTCTATTTTGTTATCAAAGTCGAAAGTGTGGCATGTTAAAGCTATTTCAAATTCTACTTTGTCATGCATTTCAGGGTTATTTATTAATTTGTCTATATAGTAATTTACCAGTTTCTCTGCTGTTGTTTCTGAAATGCTTGCAGGAACAAAAGTGTTGAAGCTTAACCTTACATCCACATAGGGTTTGCCTCCAAAAGAGACAATTCCCGGATGATAGCCGACATCTCTGTACCCTATTTCTTTTCTGCTTAGGGGCCAAATGTAATCTGTAATAATCTCCTTATAAAGAGAAAACGCCAAGGGCTTTGGGGATTCTCCTATTATTTCTGCAGGATTCCAGTCAGGCATTGAGCCGAATATTGCTTTATAACCGCAAAGATTAGGAAACTTCTTGTCGTTGCATCTGATGTATTCTTTTATAACTTCGATTGTTTTTGAGATATTTTCATCAAGAGAGGGTGCAATATTTTTTATTGTTGTTATCGGCCTGACTTGCAGAATATAAAGACCTTTACCGTTTATTGCGAACTCTATATCTAAAGAGTCGAGTCCTGTAATTTTCTCCAGCTCTCTAGATGCATTAATAAGAAGAGATAGTCTTTTGTCGCTGGGCAATTTATCAAGATATTTAAAATAACTAAAGGTTTTTAGTGTAGAAGAATTCCCTGATGTAACTGTGTCTGTTCTTCCAGAAGAATCATCGTAATTTATTATAATGTATGGCGCGCCAGTATCGCTGCATCTTGTTAAAATAACCCCGCTCATGGAGATGTTCTCTAGCTGGGGCTGAATTAAAATTTGATCTTTGAAGTTTAATTCGTGGTCCTTGAAATAACTCTTTTTAACTTCTTCAACAGCATTTTTGACATGCAACGGATCCTCTTTTTTTACATCTAGAATGGTTGTATATCTTCCTGCATTTGAGGAATTTGCCGCATCTTCGTTTATTGAACTGCTCCTGACAACTAAGAATCCTGGTGCTGATAAAGACTGGATTTTATTTATTATTCCCTCCTGATTTTCATCCCATTCTTTTACTGAAAAAAATAACTGCTCTGGGATAATTCCATGTTTAATTCTTTTCTTGATTAGCTCTAAAGTCTCGGCCTTTGTTCCGAAATTAAAATCCGTCATTTTCTTATAGCTGTCCAGGATTTTGTCAGGTAAGGGACAGCTATTGTTTCCTTTCCTTTTAAAAGAGAAGTTATTCTGCTTATTATCTCTTCAAATTCTTCCGGTTTTGCATGAGTCTTTAGATGATTGGCTGCTCTCCAGGCGCCCAGGTATCTTTCAACAGGCATATTTATGAGATACTCGTGCCTTATTTCTATAACGTCCTCGAAATATCCGCTTTCTGTTAGCAACTCCTTAGAGTTTTCTCCAGTTCTTTCTTTTCTTGAAAATTCAGGAAGAATAAACTTGATTATTGATTCTACCTTTTCCTGGATTGCGTCACCTTCCTTTATCAAAGGATTCCATAACAGAGTAAGATAGCCTCGACCTTTTAGTATGCGATGAAACTCACAAAGAGCTTTTTTCTGGTCTGTCCAATGGAAAGCGGAAGCCATTGTTACCCAGTCAGCTATTCTGCTGGAGAGACCTGTTAGTTCTGCTGAGCCATTTTTCCACTCTAAGATTGATTTTGAGAGGTCTTTCGTATATTCTAAACCGTTTCTCCTCATATCTTCATTTGGTTCTATAGCAATACATCTGATGCCTCTTTCAGCCATCTGTCTTGCCCAAATTCCTGTTCCTGCTCCAACGTCAACAACTAAGCCCCTGTTTTCCTTTATTTTTATATGCTCAATTAATAAATCCAAAATCTTCTCCGAATAGCCCGACCTATATTTTCTGTAATTTTCTCCGATGTCTGTGTAGTCAGATGGCTTTTTTTCCATGAACATCTATGCTCCGCCTATTATTCGAATTATCTCCTGAACATTCTTCTGCAAATCTGCTGACCTGTTATTTTTCAGGACTAGGGAAGGATTCTTCGGGAATTCTGGAACGTGATCTAGACCAACGATATTCTCTTTTTTTGAGTATAATTCCTTCTTTCTCTCTCTTAGAATTTCATTATCTACATCAAGGAAAATTTCATAATAATTTTTGTTATTTTTCCTGTTGAAGTCGTGCAGGTGATGAAACAAGGAAATCGTGCTGATAATTACATTAATCCCCTGTTTGGTGAATAAATTTCCGAGCCTTGCATATATATTCCCAGTTCTTTTTCTACTTTCTATATCATGAACAGCATCTTCTCCAAGTATAAACCTTATATCGTCGCCATCAATATGTATTGTGTTTGGATATTTCTCTTTTATTATCCTGAAAATTTCTTTTGCGAGAGTTGTTTTTCCTGAACCAGCCAGACCAGTTATCCAGATTAATCTTCCCTCATTTATACCCATTTTTTAGGAATATTAATAATGGTTATAAATATTGTTATTCTGAAAACTTATGGAGATTTAGCCAGTTGAGCTATTCTTGCTCAAATAGCCTATTGAATCTCTTTTTTTCTGCTGTGATATTGTAGTTTAACTTATTTTTTATTGCCCTTAAAACTAACATATCATTCTTATCTAAACAGCCCGTTAGAAGTATTAATGCTATATATGAAAGCAAGAAAAATATCCCGAGGATTATCAAATTAAACAAGTTTATTATGAAAAACTTTTTAACGTAAATTAATAGGGCTGTTGAAACCAATGAAACTAGAGCTATTTTTATCATTCTTCTTCTTAGCGGGATAAAAGAGACTAAATACTTTGTTTGTATAATATAAACAGCACTTAAAGCCAGGTAGGATATGGTGGTGGCTATCGCTGCGCCGTTTAATCCGTATTTTGGAACTAGAAACAAATTCAATATAAGATTTAATATAACAAAAAATATTGTATTAATAAGTGTTAGCTTTGACTTTCCAATCATGGATATTAAATTATAAGGGACAGTTGACATAAACGACGCGGCAAAATTCCCTATGGCAAGAATCCTAAGGGCATTTTCTGCTCCCAAGTATTCCTGGCCAAATAAAATGTTTATTAATGCGCCTGGAAAAATTATTATGATAAGAAAAAGAGGAATGTTCAGAAGAAATATCCATTTTCCAACTTGCTTACTTAATTCTTTTATATTATCAAATTTTTTTCTTGAATACTCTACCGTTATCAGGGGAAAGAATAGCTTCATAAATAAATCTGGAATAACAAGCATTAAAAGAGCTATTGGAACTGCTGCATTGTAAATGCCAACTTCTCTTGCATCTAGAAAGTAACCTATAATAAATGTATCTGTCCATATAAAAAGGGTAGTTATGATTGATAAGAATAAAAGAGGCCAAGAATAAGAAATTATTTCTCTTGATATGGATTTCCTGAGCTTTTTATTTAATTGGCTCTTTTTCTGCAACTTGCTCATGTAATATTCAGAAAGATAAAAAGAAAGAAGGAGCATGCTTAATATGCCAAAGAAGTAGGATAAAATTACTGCATTACTCTTCAGCCCTATTAGAATAAGAAGGAAGAGTGATAATACTTTGATAATATTTTGAAAAACATTCAATATAAACGAATACCATTCTATTCTTTCCAAGGCCCTCAGAGTTGAAAGAAATACGCTAGAAAATATCTGGGCGGGGATTACAAGACTTGATATCTTAAGGAATAATGAGAGCTCTGCGTTGTTGAATATGCTTGTTGCAATGAAATCAGAGAATATAAAGAGAATTGCCGCAGAGAGCAAACTTGGAATAAAGAGTATCTTCTTTGCAAAATTAAAAACATATATCATTTTATTATTCTGATTTTTTCCCCTGAAAAGAGCAATATACCTAAGGACACCTTCTGGAATTCCGAAGGAAGTGAAAGCTACAAACAATCCAGACATCATTAAGGCGAGCGAGAACAAACCATAAACTTCAGGACCGAAATATCTGGCAATTATTATCCTGTAGAGATATAAGAGTATCTTTGAGATAAAAACACCTATGAAAATGATAAGCGAAGCTCTTGCAATTAACTTCAAACTTGTGCCTACGTCTTTTCTTTTCTTATCCATTTTGTTAGATAACAGTCTCCCTTTATATTTAAACCTCTTTAAAAATAAGTTATATATCCTCTCTTAGCGGTAAACTTATAAACGAGAGTCTTTTTCTAAAAAAATGAATCTTAAAGATAGAAAAAACAAGAAAACTGCAGAAATTATAGGATATGTAATTATGTATTTTATATTTACAACTATACTCTATTTTATTCTGAGATTTCTTGAGAGGATCCCTCCAGGATGGAGTTATTTTCATGTTATGGGCATCTCTATCCTGGTTGTTTTAATTGGAAGAACAATTAAGATTTTTTTAAGATGAGCATGAAAGATTTTTTCTGCAGTTTGAAGAATGGACAAAAGTTATTTGGAGAAGATGTTGCGATTATAGTAAACTCTGCGCTTCTTAGCCTTGTGTATCTAATTGGAGTTGGACTAACTTTTTTAGCAGCTAAACTCACTGGCAAGAAGTTTTTGGATTTGAAAATTGATGAAGAAAAAAGCACATACTGGCAGGACATAAATACAACTAAAGGGTCTATGGAGGAATATTATAGACAATTTTAATGGGCATGTACATTCTAGGAATAAGCTGTTTTTATCACGATGCATCTGCTGCGCTTTTGAGAGACGGAAAAATAGTCGCGGCTGCGCAGGAGGAAAGATTTACCAGAAAAAAACATGATATTTCCTTTCCTATAAACTCTATAGAATACTGCTTAAAGAGCCAAAATATAAAAATTGATGATGTAGACTATATAGGATTTTACGAGAAGCCATTATTAAAATTTGAAAGAATTCTATACCAACATCTGGAAAAATTTCCTTTCAGCTATAAAGTTTTCTTGTCTACTATGCCTTCTTGGTTCAATGAAAAATTGAGGGTTGTTAAGATTATTAAGAAAAAATTAAAATATAAGAGGGATGTTCTTTTTGTAGAGCATCATGCAGCCCATGCTGCCAGTTCTTTTTTGCCCAGCCCTTTTAATAGAGCAGCTATTTTAAGTGTTGATGGAGTTGGAGAGTGGACGACAACTGCCTATGGGATTGGTGAGAATAACAGCATAAAATTACTTAAAGAAATAAAGTTTCCCAGCTCTCTTGGACTTTTGTATTCAACAATCACTGCATATCTTGGGTTTAGCGTGAATAATTCAGAGTATAAAGTAATGGGGCTCAGCCCTTATGGAGATATGAACAGAAAAACTAACATCTATTATGAAAAACTTAAAAGTGTTGTTGATATAAAAAAAGATGGAAGCTATAGATTTGACATGAGTTATTTTGATTATCATTTCAGGAATAGAATGCCTTCTAAAAAATTATGCTACTTGCTTGGCGGGCCTGTCAGAAAGCCAGAATCGGAATTAACTCAGAGGCACAATGATATAGCTGCAGCGCTACAACTTGTAGTTGAAGATATTATGACTAAAATTTTAAATCATGTTTATGAAACTACGAAGTCTGAAAATATTGTCTTATGCGGGGGGGTTGCGTTAAACAGTGTTTACAATGGAAAGATATTGAAAAATACAAAATTTAAAAAAATATGGATTCAACCTGATCCTGGTGATGGAGGAACGAGCATTGGAGCAGCGCTGTATATCTATAATACTATACTTGGGAATAAAAGAAAGGGCGTGTTGAGAGATCCATACCTCGGACCGGAATATTCTGCAATTGAGATTAAAGAATTTCTGGATAAGAACAAGATAAAGTATTATGAATTTAAAAATAATGAAGAATTAATAAAAAAAACTGCTGAATTGATATATCAAAACAATGTTATTGGATGGTTTCAAGGGAGAATGGAGTGGGGGCCCAGAGCGTTGGGAGCAAGAAGCATACTTTCTAATCCGACTAATAAAAAGATGAAAGAGATATTAAATGAGAAAGTTAAGCACCGTGAGAAATTCAGGCCTTTTGCGCCTGTTGTCTGCGAGGAGGATGCACATAAGTATTTCGAGTGCGACAAGCCAATACCTGAGCCAACTGATTTTATGCTGATGGTTTATCCGATAAAGAAAAAATGGCGTAAAAAAATACCTGCTGTAACTCATGTTGATGGCTCGGGGAGATTACAAACTATAAGAAAAAATCAAAATATTCTTTATTATGGATTGATAAAGGAATTTGGGAAAGTGTCCGGGATTCCTATTCTGATAAACACTTCTTTTAATATAAGAGGAGAGCCAATTGTCTGCGAGCCTTATGATGCCTATAAATGCATGATGGGGACTGGAATTGATTTCTTAGTTATTGACAAGTTTCTGATAAAGAGAAGCGATAATCTGCAAGATGAATGGGACAGTGAGAAATATGCCAAAGATTAAAGGAAGAAAGTTTGAAGCAGTTTTTTACAAGATTATTATCTTCATATTTGTTATTTTATCCTTAACTTTTTTTATTTTAGGACAAACACTAAACAAAGAATTTTTTGTTAGATACAGCCCTGATGGCAGTTTGAAGGAATCCACTATTCAAAATGTTTATATCCTCCAGGTGTTTTTGTCTGTAATTGGGGGCATTCTTTTACTTTTTATATCTGTTCTTTTTTATTTTAGAGAGAGGTTTATAGAATTTATAGGAAAGCATAAAGAAGTTATTCAAAACTTAAGCTTGTTTGTGGTGGCATTGCTTATGTTTTTTTTATTTGTCGAGATTAGCTTAAACATTATGCTTAGCGAGAAAACTTTCGGGCCTGGATTCGGACCCGGCTCATTAAAATTTAACAAGAAGTATGTTAACCTAAATAATGATAATATGCGCGACAGAAATTTTAACATAAACAAACCGGAGGGGGTTGTAAGAATTGCTGTAATAGGAGACTCATTTACATTTGGAAGCGGAATCAAGGATGTGGACAAAACATATTCTAAGCTAATTGAAAGCAGACTAAATGAAATTTCCGATAAAAAATATGAAGTCCTGAATTTTGGCCTTCCTGGGAAGAATACGAAAGCGGAAATAGAGATCCTGGAAGAGAGTGCCCTGAAGTATAATCCAGATGTTATTATTTTGGGGTATGTTTTGAATGATTTTGTTAATGTTGATGAAAAAGTTGCTTATTCGTCTTATATAACCGTAGTTCCTTTTTTTGGATTCTGGCTTAGAAATTTCTTTTATAGCTATGCCTTTGTTGAATTGAAAATAAACAAGATTCTGGAGAGTCTCAATTTTAAGGTGAGCGAAACTCAGAAGATTTTACTTGAATTTGAATCAGAGAGAAATAAAGATTATAATAAGAATTTATTCAGAGAGCTGTCTGAGATAGCTAAAAAAGAAGATATTGAAGTTGTTGTGGTAATGTTTCCTTCAATGTCCCAGTTTGACAGTTATCCTTTCTTCCTGATTCATGAGTTTGTTAGCGATAACTCTGAAGAGAATAATTTTTATTTTATTGACCTATTTGACTTTTATAAGAATTATCCTGAAGATAGCATAATTGTAAGCGAGTATGACAAACACCCAAATGAATTTGCCCATGAAATTGCAGCTGAAATAATCTTAGAAACTCTTATAAATAACAAAATAATTCAATAATGATGTCAAATAACAGGAGTCTTGTGGTGGAGCTGTGGGATTTTTTGAAAGTGAGGAAGAAGTGGTGGCTTCTGCCAATAATTGTCCTTTTAGTTTTGGCTGGAGCTTTGATAATACTCGGGCAGAGCTCTTCTTTGAGTCCGTTTATTTATGCGCTTGGATAAACTTTCTCGAATAAATAGAGAGTTTTGTATTTCTTTACAAACCTGAAATTTTCTAGCCCGAGCTCTTTATCAATACTTATTGCATATCTAATTGAATCATAATCTGTTTTGTCTTTTGAGTTTTTTCTCCAGTCTATTATTATTCTTAATTCTCTTCTAGCATTAATTTTTGCATCTGTTCTTATTTCTTTTTTTGCTATTGTCTCCTGATTGTTTAGGAAGAGATTATAATCTTCCATGCTGATAAATTCCTTTATATCATCTCCCCAGTAAACATGAGCCAGCTTGATATATGCGTCATTTATATTTCCGATTACAAAAATTTGGTCTGGATATTCTTTCGCTATTTCATCTAAATCACTTTTAATTAATTCCTTAGTTGTTGGATATTTTAACTCAAAATTTGGAAACTCTTGTATTGCGACTTCAAAATTTCTGTTATTTGTTTCATATTTTGCCTGCACAAGATAGGGCAGGATAACTAGGAGACTTAGTATTGAGAAAATTATTAACTGTCTTTTGTATCTTTTTGCGTTTAATTCTCTTCCTAAAATAAGAATTATTATTGGTATTATTGGTAATAAGACTCTTATTTGTGGATTTAGCAGAATAAATAAAATAGAGAGCGTAAGAAAAATCATTGTTTTTTTGTATTTTATGAGAGAGGTCTTTTTGTAGAAAGAATAAAAATAAAAAGGAATGAAGGTAAACACTATAAGAAAAGGAACTAAACTTGGAGAGGAATAACCCTGCTCATAGATTCCTCCTTCAAAGAGAAAACTAGACAGCGCCAGAAAGTTCTTTAATATTTCAAAAAATGCGAAATTGAAGAGAACCTGGTTTACTATCAGCCTTGGAAGCAAGCCTATTAGAAGAGCTAATAAAAAAATCCATGAGAAAAAGAATTTTTTGTTGTAAAGAAATGAAATAAGGAATATTATTGAGAAGTAAAGAGCGGCATCCCAAAAGACTGAGGCAAGACCTGCTAGAACGCCCGCATATATTATATACTTTATTTTTTCCTCCTTTTCAAATTTAGCAATAAAATGATATGTCCATAAGAAAAGCAAGCTTACAATCGGCACGGGGCTTAGCCAGGGCGACATATACCATATGAAAGGCGCTGTTATAAATAATATTAAAGTTCTTTTATCTTTGTTGCTTATATAATAGATACTTAATATCAGCAAAGACAACCAGAAAACAGATGCAAATTTTAATATAAAGAAACTTTCTGTTAATTTTACATAGGGACTGAGCATCAATCCATACATTATTGAGTGGGAAGAGCGGTATTTTGCCTTATATTCTCCTGCGAAAAATTTTGCTGTGTCAGAATAATCCGGGACATCTGTTGCTTCAAGCAAATCCCGAGGCACGGTTATTAGAGCAAGCAAAAAAAGAGAAATTATTACAAAGAGGATTATTGCATTATTTTTCATTCTGAGCATATAAGATTTCTATATTTAAAGATTGTTAAAGAGAAAAGTATGTCTTCATGCGCCATAGGGGAATTGAACCCCCCTCTTCTGCGTGGAAGGCAGATATTCTACCGATAAACTAATGGCGCTTATTCTAGTTATCTGAGAAGCATATTTAAATATTAATGTTTCCTGATTTAAAAGCGAATATTGAAAAGAGGATTAATTGTGCTGGACAGGGGGAATTTCTTAAGCAAATTCATCGAGAAACGCTTGATGCAACATTTCTTTCGCTTTATGAATTCTGGATTTGATTGTTCTTTGGGGAACGTTTAATCTTCTTGAGATTTCAATTGTTGTTTGGCCGTTATAGTAATGGTCCTCCAGCAAGGTTCTCTGCTCATCTGAAATTCTGGCTAGATAATCTCTAATTCTCTCCCGAGACTCTGACAACTGGGCTATTTCATAAGGTTCTTTTGCTCTTGTGTCTCTTATAATACAATAATCAATATCCAGAGAGTTTACTAAGATTTTTGAGCGCGTTTTTCTATATCTTAGATAATCTCTTGCGCGATTTGCTGCTAGTGTTTTTAACCAAACATCTATACTTCCTCGAGAAGGAGCGTAGCTCTCAGATTTTGTTAGCGCCAATATAATCGCATCCTGCTGAATATCCTCTGAGTCATGTGAATCTCGAACTATACTGCAAATTATCTTGTAAATATCTGGGGAAAGTGCAAGAGCTCTTTGACATAGGTTATTCGCTGATTCTCTATTCTCTTTATCCATTATCTTGTTATAAGACATTTGAGATTAAAAATATTTGTTTAGAGATGTTTTAATTGCCCGCGTAATTTTTCTCTTATTCTATGAACTCTTGATTTTGCAGCTTCTTTTGAAATGCCAATCATGTAACTAATTACTTCGTGCGAAAATCCTTTGACGTAATACATATTCAATATGTCTTTTTCGCTATCTTGCAAATGATATATATTGTCTAGAAGAATGTCCCTTTCTTCTTTCTGTATGAGTTCTTGCAGAGGAGAGAGTGAGTGTGTGTCTTCTACGTCAAAATACTGCTCATCAGAAAAAGATTTGTGATTTGTGTATTGCCTTCTTTTTTTAGACCTTAGGCAGTTTAAAGATGTATTTCTGGCTATACGCCTAATCCAATTCTCCGGGGATTTTCCAAATAATGGAGAGTACTTACCAGCAGAGGAATATACCTTGAAGAAAACTTCCTGACAAACATCATTGGAATCTTCAGAATTTCTTGTTATGTTATATGCGATGCGATATATGTCTCCTTTTATTGCCAGGGCTCTTTCTGTTAATGCTTCCGGCGAATTTTTTCTTTTTTTTATTTCTCCAATTTTTTTCATTACGCTTCACGTGAGAGAGTGTTTAAAAATGTTGTTGTTATTTTAGATGCCTGATTAATCATAATTATGTTATGCCAAAGTTGCTTTGCAGAAAACTGCGCACTTCAGTGCGCAGATGAATGCA
>CAYIOA010000003.1:35300-39318 GCA_964364885.1 Candidatus Woesearchaeota archaeon | reverse complement strand
ATTTAATAAGAAATTTCTTTTATATAATCTGTTCTGTCCTTCTTTTTTTCCATTGGCTTGTGTATATGGGCAAATTGTGGTGTCGCAATAACAACATTCTCCCCAAAACCAGCTATTGATCCTTCCAGAGCATCCACAGTCTTCTTTATTTTCGCAATTGCTCTTTTTAATTCTATAATATCTTTGCTCTTCAAAGGCTTAATATCAATAACAGCAATTGTATACCCATCTCTCAAAGAAGCCAATATGTCGTTCGTGCTGTCAAAATTCTTCAGCACAAAGGGTTTCACAATAATCTTTTTTTCCTCCGGCTTTATAGCATCAACATCAATCTCAAAATAATCTTCATCACTTTCCTTTCCTAACAATCTCTTAAAATTAAATGCCATGATTTTTTTTAGCTAGTTTAGTATATAAACATTGCTGTTGTTTACTACATTTATTTAAGAGTATTTTTCTTTTTACTTTCACCGCGGTTTTGTCCTTCAGTAATCGAGTTATTTATCTCTCTCCTTAATTCAGATGCCTTATTTCCTATTAATTCTTCTTGTTTTTCTATAGACTTAACTTTCATTTCAGCAATTTCTTTTCTTGCGCCAAGCTCCTTGGCAATATCCTCTCTTTTTGATTTTATCATAATGCCTGAGATTATTTTGTATACATCATCATTGTGCTTTTTTAATTCGCTTATAGCATTGTCAATCTCATTTAGCTCTATCTGAAAAGATTGTTTCTGAGCAAGAAAATTTTGCAGATAACTTTCCAGAGTTCTTAATTCTTCTATTCTTTTATTTGTCTCGTTGTCAAATTCCATTATACTGCCTTCAACTTGGCAATCTTGCTTCTAGGCTTGTAGAATATCTTAGAGCCGCAATGCGGGCATACGAATCTCTTAGCCAGGACTTTATGGGTCAAGGGCTTCTCACATTTAAAACATTTATAAATTGCCATTACATTTCAAGATTATCAAGTTTTTTAAATCTTCCCTATTCAAAAATTTCAGGCTCTTGAAATGAAAATCTTTAAATACTTTAACGCCAACAAACAAAAAAGAAAATGGGAGTAAAAGAGGTGCCGAAGGAGAATAATCCGCTCAAGGAAGAATTTACTCTAGAAGATCTAGACCTTGACGAAGAAATCTTTGACGGCTTGCAATCAACGTCAGAAGAATAATTCTTTTTATCCTCTTCGGAGGTTTTTTCTTTTTATGTTTGTTGGGATCTCTTTATATTCTGCTTCTCTTCAGCGAAAAATATTCTCTCATCTTGCCAAGGTTTTCATAAATCGTCATTAATCTGTTTTGAACCTCATTCCTTTCATTCTCATCCAGGCCAAAAGTCAGAAGTTTCTCATAAACCTCCATTTCCTGCTTTTTCTGGTCTTTTTCTTTATGGAATCCCGCCTGATTTTTGTAAATTTCTTTCACCATATTCTTTATCTCTTCTTTTTGCTGCCCATTGGCTATGCTTATAGCTTTGCTTGCAGAAACATCAGCTTCATCATAGTTTCCTGCTTTGATAAATAGCCCGGCAGATTTAACAAAATCATTTATTTTAGCTTGAGATGTCACGTTAATATCTCCGGCAGAGCGCATCATTTTGCCTGCAGCAAGATACATTTTTTTAGATTCATTCAGCTCAGCAAGTTTAGTCAAAACAAATCTTCTTGTATCATAGTCGAGAGGTTTTTTAAGGCAGTTAGAAAGATACTCCATCTTAACATAATCCCCGAACGTATTCAGTTTTTCATTTATCTCGTTCTTGTTATTTTCCTTAACTAGCATCAAAGAAACAAAAACCCAATATTTATAATTATTGCTAAACTAGACTGACATATAAAAAATGAGAATTATATCCAAAAATATGAGAATATCAAAAAATCCTTGTGTCTTACTACGGACTGAAGTCCGCAGTTTGTCTGGATTTTTGGATGTCCAAGATTCTCCACGCACTTCAGTGCGTGGTTCGTCAAGAATCTTGGCATCAGAAAAAGAGGGGGCGGTTTCAGCAAATCTCTTCTCCAATAGTGCTAGATTTATTCTAAAGAAGCTGAATGGAGCCGAGCTAAATAAAAAAGAAATTTATTCTATAATAAATGATATTGTAAAAAATTCATTAAGCGAGCCCGAGATTGCATATTTTGTTTCAGCAGTTTATAAAAATGGCATGTCTCTGGAAGAAACAATAAATCTAACAGAGGCAATTGCAAGCACCGGCAGAATATTAAAATGGAAGGATAAATTAATAGCAGATAAGCATTCTATCGGAGGCATTCCGGGAAACAGGACTACCCCTATTGTTGTGTCCATATGCGCGGCAGCCGGAATAAAAATGCCAAAAACATCTTCAAGAGCCATAACAAGCGCAGCAGGCACAGCAGATGTAATAGAAACATTGGCAGACGTATCTCTTTCACCAGAACGGCTAAAAAAGGTTGTTGAAAAAACAAATGCTTGTCTTTCTTGGGGGGGCTCTTTAGGCATGGCGCCAGCAGACGATAAATTAATCAGAGTAGAAAGATTGCTAAACCTTGACCCAGAACCACAGCTCATTGCTTCAATATTAGCAAAAAAAATTGCAGCAGGAAGCAGGAATATATTGATAGATATCCCCTACGGAGAGAATGCCAAAGTTTCTTTTAAAGGAGCAGAGAATCTAAAAAAGAAATTTATTAAAGTAGGAAATCACTTTAAATTAAAGTTAAAAGTTGTTTTAACAGATGGAAGCCAGCCGATTGGAAACGGCGTCGGTCCAGTATTAGAGATGCAGGACGTTCTAAAAGTTTTGAAACAGGAGGCCCCTCCCAAAGACCTGGAATCAAAATCAATTTTTCTAGCCTCACAAATTCTAGAAATGACTGGAAAAGCAAAGAAAGGAGAAGGCAGGAAAAAAGCCAGATATTTATTAAACTCGGGCTTGGCTTTCAAAAAATTCAATGAAATCGTAGTCGCTCAGGGAAGAACTAATAACGCCCTAAAAACAGCCAGATTTAAATACGAGGTAAAATCAAAGAGCAAAGGAATAGTAACATCGCTCAACAATAAATCAATAAATTATCTTGCGCGCATTTTAGGATGCCCAACAGCGCCATCTGCAGGAGTTTATCTCAATAAGCACAAAAAAGACAAAGTTAATAATAAGGAAACTTTGCTCGTTCTATATTCAGAATCAAAAAAGAAGCTCTACGAAGGCATAAAATTTTTCAATGAGGAGAAACCTATCACAATCAAGGAATAATTTATATACCCTTTATTCCACTAAAAATCATGTACAAAAAAAGAAGTATAGTTGAAGATATAACCGAGTATGTAAAAAAGAATCTTAAAAAGGGATATACGAAGGAATCTTTGCGCTGGGCATTAGTAGAACAGGGATATTCTAGAATTGAAGTAGAGAAGGCACTTGTAAAAGCAGATAAAGAGCTTGGTGAAGAAGCCCCAATATTAAAACCAACCTCGCAGCTAGTAGAGGAAGTAGTTGAATTGCAGGACGACATAGAAAAAAAGCCCTTCTGGAAATTCTGGAGTTAGGAAGATTTATAAGAATAGAATATCTTCAAAGAACATGAAAAAACCAATTTTCATTTTTCTCATTTTCATGATTGCGTTATTTTTATTTTATTCTCCAATCTCAATTGCGCAGGATAATTTCGCGAGTCAAGGTTGCACTCGCCAAACAGCTAATAACGCGCCCATCAACACGCCGGAAGAAAACAACAATAATGCAATTGAAATTAGCTCAACAGGTTTTTCTCCGCAGAATCTTGTTATAAACAAAGGCGAAAGCGTAACTTTCATTAACAAAGACTCTAAAAAGCACAGGCCTGCAACAGATATCCACCCATCACATAAGTTATATCCGGGCTCTTCCATTGAAAAATGCGACAGTGCAGAAAGAGATAAAATTTTCGATTCGTGCAGGGGGCTTTCTCAGGAAGAATCTTATTCTTTTGTTTTTAATGAGATAGGAATATGGGGATATCACGACCATCTAAACCCGCAATTTAAAGGAACAATTAC
>CAYIOA010000003.1:1557-35200 GCA_964364885.1 Candidatus Woesearchaeota archaeon | reverse complement strand
TAGGAATATGGGGATATCACGACCATCTAAACCCGCAATTTAAAGGAACAATTACCGTCAGATAAGATAAATAAACTCAGAAATTAACTTTTCTCTTATTTTTTTGATAGTGGTCCGGTAACCCTTACTAATAATCCAGGTAATCCGGTGCCGACTGGAATCGCTTGATTGAGAAGAATATTCTCTATAACAGAATTCAGCTCGTCTTTTGCTCCTTTGATAGTTGCATTTACAAATTGTTTGTCAGGTGTTTCGAAAGTTGCTCTTGCCAGAATACTTGCTTTGTCAGTTATTATTCCCATTCTTGTTACTCCCTTAACAACGCCTGAAGAAGTCATTGCGTCTGCAACAAGCCCTAAATGTCTTTCATTAATATCTAATCCCTGCGTTTCTATAACCTTTTTAATCTCATTTATGATTATTTGCCGCGCAGCCTCAATACCAAAGACCTTCATTATATCATAAATATCATTTGAAGAAGTTCTGTCTTTATTAACTCCCTTAAATTCAATAACTTCTTTCAAGTTCGACCCGGTAGCAAGAATAATATATTCTCTGTCTCTTTTTGACACAACAACCTGTGACACTCCCTTTACTCCAGAAACAATTGTTTCCTTCAGTTTTTCTTTAAGTTTGTATATCTCTTTAAAATTAAGCTCTGGCAACGGGGCAGTTATTTTTAAATTGTTCAATCTCACTTTTAATTTCTTTTCTTCCAATCTCTCAACAACTTTCTGAGACCCTATATGAACTCCTCTCAGCGCCTTTGCGTCTAGCTCTATTTCTATTTTTTTATTCCCAAAGTCTATATTTATTTCAGAAAGAATATCCTTTAATTTCACTTCTTTGATTTTCTCAGCTATTACTCTTGCATCTTTTTCATTATTAAACTCTTTATTAAGAAAGATTTCCATAATAGGTGTTGAAGGCTGTTTTCTTGCATCAAGAATTTCAATTAGTCTGGGCAAACCCAAAGTAATCTGCATTTGTGCAACACCTGCATGGTGGAATACGTTAAGAACCATTTGCGTCGAAGCCTCTCCAAAAGATTGTGCTGTAATAACGCCCGCAGCTTCCCCGGAGGAGATTTTATCATCTTTTAAGTGTAATCTAGAAACATCTTTTCCATCGCCTCCATATTGAAATTGGACAATATTCTCAGAAGCATCTCTGACCGTTCCGTCATATTCAACTTTCAAATCCTGCAGGGCGCTTACAAGTCTTCTATACAAATATCCAGACTTTGGAGTTCGTAAAGCAGTATCCATTAAACTGTCTCTTCCAGTAATAGCCCCAAAAAAGAATTCAGTTGGCTTTAATCCGTCAAAATAAGAGGATTTTATAAAACCACGAGACTCAGGCCCAAGGTCTTCTTTTTTAAAGAAAGATAATGTTCTCCCATAATAGCCAAACTTGATTCTTTTATTCCATAATGATTGCTGTCCAACAGAACAGCCCATTTGTGTGATATTCAATGTGCTTCCCCCGCTTTCTGACTTGATCATTTTGTTTATATTTCCATCAGGCGGAAGATTCAATTTAACAATATTACTTATCTCAGTTGCGAGACCGTTTAAAATCTGCAATATCTTTGTCTCTCTTGTTTCTTCCAAATTCTTTCCAGGCATAGATTCCAGCATCCCGGAATTATATTCTTCTATTACTTCCCGTGTTCTATTTTCTGCTTTTGAAATTATCTCTCCGGCAATTTCTTTTACTTTGGATGAAACATTTAAGTCTTGCAAAGATAAAGTATATCCTTTTCTAGTAAGATAATTTGTTCCTATATTAAAAGCTTTATTTATACAATCAACAGCGATCTCTCTTCCAAGCTCTTTATCTATAATCTTTACCATTTCTCCATTTTCAACTCCAAAAGTTTTGCTTCCGCTTATTACAGCAGGCATACTAATATTCGCGCCATGAGGGATTATTTGAGCAAAAACATCCCTCCCAGAGATATCTTTCTTTTTTAGAGGATTAATTATATTAGCCGCGAATAATAATTGGTTTGCTTCGCTTCTTTCCAAAGTTTCTCTTCCTAAAAGATATGCACCAGTAATAGCATCAGTAATAGTTCCTACCAGATTCGTATTATTTTTTGAGGATATTATATTGCTGTTTATATCTAAAAGCACTTTTGCTTCTGATAAAGCTTCCTCATTCTGAGGGCTGTGTATGTTCATTTCATCCCCGTCAAAATCAGCGTTATAGGGTGCAGCAGCCGCGGGATTCAATCTAAATGTTCTCCCAGGCAGAACCTTTGCGTAATGTGCCATCAGACCCTGCTTGTGCAATGTAGGATGTCTATTAAACAGAACTATATCTCCATCTCTTAAATGTCTCTCAACTTTATATCCTGGTTGCAGCTCTAAAACAATTTCTTCTTTTAGCTCTTCTGTAATTCTTTTTCTTCTTTTATCAGGTCTGATTATATAATTCGCGCCAGGATAGTTCTCTCCCTTCATCACCAAAGTTTTCATTTCCTCAAGATTTAAATTAGTAACAGATTCAGCAACCGTAATTATTCTGGCTATCTCTTCAGGAATACCAACTTCATTTATTCTCAAATAAGGGTCAGGAGAAACAACTGTTCTCGCAGAATAATTAACTCTCTTTCCAGCCAGGTTGTGTCTTATTCTTCCTTCCTTTCCCTTTATCCTCTCTGTTATCGTTTTCAAAGGCTGTCCTGATCTGTGTCTTGCAGGAGGAATTCTCGAGATATTATTGTCAAAGAAAGTTGTTATATGATATTGCAGCAAATCCCACAAGTCTTCGATTATAACTTCAGGAGCTCCCGCGTTTAAATTCTCCCAAAGTCTTTGGTTTGATCTTATTATATCACTTAGCTTATGAGTTAAGTCATCCTCGCTTCTTTCTCCTGTTTCTAATGTTATAGAAGGTCTGACAGTAACAGATGGAACCAGCAATAAAGAAAGAACAGCCCACTCCGGTCTGGCTGTTTTCGGATTTATCCCTAGTTTTATCAATTCCTCCCCAGAAATATTAACAATTCTTTCTCTTACTTCAATCGGGCTTAATCTCTTTTTATCAACATAAAAATTAGTTGGCTTCTCAAGTCTAACTCTTTCTATGCCTTCATTGCAATGAGGGCATTTTTTAGCATCTCTTGCTTTTTTTGAACGCTCGGCAATTGTTAAAGATTTTTGTTTTTCATCACTAAGTGCTAGTTTCCCGCAGCGCGGGCAGAAACTTCTTAAACACAGCTCTATCAATGGGATATACTTGATATGGAAAATAGGTCTTGCTAGTTCTATACTTCCAGGATGGCCCGGGCATTCTTTAACACGCTTTCCGCAAGTCCTGCATCGAACTCCTGGATCAATCGCTCCAAGTCTTAAGTCCATTAGCCCTCCATCAACAGGAAAACCATCAATATCATAAAGTTCAGGCGTGACCACCTTTACCATGCTCAATCTTTTAACCTGTTCCGGACTAAGCAAATTAAATCTCAATGCTTTTACTTGTTTTCTGAATATAGTTAATGCCATTTTATCTCTCGTATTTATTTTTTAATTCAAATGATGTCTGGATTCCAAGCCCCAATAATTCATCAATTAGTAATTTGAAGGCATAGGAAACTTCGATTGCTTCCAGTTCATTGCCGCCGCATAAATTACAGGTTGTTTTATTCCTTATCAAATCCTCATATCCAAGATTGCCGCATTCTTTACAAACATAAACAACAGTTTTGTCAGAATCATATCTCTCTTTCAGTAATAATGCTGAGCCATGGCCGGCCAGGGCCTGTTGCTCCATCTCTCCAAGTCTCAATCCTCCTCCTCTCGCTCTTCCCTCTATTGGCTGTCTGGTTAATAAAGCAACTTTTCCAGAAGCTCTTGCATGTATCAAATTCTTTACCATTCTCTTTAGTTTTAAATAATACATATTGCCTATGTAAATTTTAACTTCAAATTTCTTGCCGGTAACACCATCATACATTATTTCTTTTCCATCATAGCTAAACCCAAATTCGTTTAGTTGCTCTTCCAGCTGTTCTATTTTCTGCCCTGTAAATGGAGTTCCATCAATTACTTTTCCACTAACTGCAGCAGTTTTGCTTGCTAATAATTCTATCAAATAACCAACAGTCATTCTGCCGGGAATTCCGTGCGGATTGAACATCAAATCAGGTTTAATCCCCTTTGAGGTAAAAGGAATATCGTCTGCGTCAGCTATTAGTCCTATTACTCCTTTTTGTCCATGATAAGACGAGAATTTATCTCCTGTTTCAGGCAGTCTAGAATCTCTTGTTCTAGCATGTACTATCTTATTGCCTTCATTATCAGTTGTTACAAAAACAGCATCTACAACTCCTTTCTCTCCCTGCCTTATTGAGGCGCTTGCTTCTTTTTTTGCTTGAATGCTTAGGTCTTTTGCTTCAGAAAGAAATTTTGGAGGAGTCACTTTTCCTATAACAACATCCCCGGATTCCATCTCAGCTTCTGGATAAGCAATTCCATCGTCTTCTAATAATCTGTATATTTCCTCAGTCCTATATCCAGAAACATCTTTGTCAGGAATTACTATCTCATCCTTTAAACCCCCGGCATATTGAAGTTCTGTTGTTGAATATGGTCTGAAATACGTGCTTCTGCCAAGCCCTCTATCAACACTCGCTTTATTCAGAACTACAGAATCCTCCAAGTTATATCCTTCAAATGGCATTATAGCAACAACAAGATTCTGGCCAGCAGGATAAACCTCCAGCGTATCATACACAAAGCTTCTCACAAGAGGCTTTTGAGGATAATGCAGAACAGATACATCAGTGTCAATCCTCACAAGATAATTAGCAGCATAAATTCCAAGGCTTTGTTTGTTTGTTTTGCTTCCTCTTAGAAGTCTCGAGCTTTGGTCATGGTTTGCAAATGGCACTAGAGAGGTTATCAAACCAAAAACATCAATAGGATGAACTTCTAGATGTGTATGCTCTGTTGTTATTTCTTCTTCTTTTAATGCCACATGGGCATTCTCTTCCTCCGCAGCATCAATATATTCAATTATTCCGCTTTCTATCAGATCGCTCCATTTAATTTTTCCTTCTTCAATTAAAATAAAATGCTCATCTTTAAGTTTTGGCGCTCCATTTTCAACTATTATCAGAGGTCTAAGAACTCTGCCAACTTCAGAAGAAATAACAATTTGCTCCAGAATTCTGTCGAATTTTATGCTTAGTCCAGTAGGCAACTCTTTTTTCCTTCTGAGCTCTCTTATTCTTTTCGCAGATTCCTCTCCATTCTCAAAGAAACCAATAAATTTGCCGTTTAGGAAAACATCTACGCCCTTTTCTTTTCTCATGCCGAGAGATTCAAGTTTTTTTATTATGCCGCTTTCATCAATTTCTATTGCAGTAGATATTTTTGCCAAAAGAGAGAGATTTTTTCTTAAGCCTATCTCGGTGCCTTCCGGTGTTTCAGTAGGGCAGAATCTGCCATAGTGGGTTGGGTGTAATGTCCTGGCCATGAAATTCTCCTGCTCACCAGGAAGCATGCTCGTTACTCTTTGGAGCTGCGATAAAACCGCAAGATAGTTTGTTTTGTCCATGTTTTGCGTAACTCCGCTTCTTTCCCCTATCCATGAGCCAGTCGCAATCGCGCTTTCTATCCTATGTGTAAAAAGAGTTGATTTGGCAATTGTCTTCAGAGAATAAAATTTGTTTCTCTTTGATATTTTTTGCAGAGAGTACTGTATATCCCTAACCAGGATATTTAGATTAACTCTAAACAAATCAGCCATCAAGTCCCCTGAGAGTTTCACTCTTTTGTTGGCGTAATGGTCTTTATCAGTTCTTATTTGCTCATTTTCTTTTGCTCTAAGATAAATTCTAACAAGTCTGCATAAACTGAGGGCCTTATCCATTCTTGAACCTTTTATCGTGCCAATATGTGGCAATAGAAAACTGTCTATTTTTTGTTTTACTCTGTCTAGAATTTCTTTTTTAGTTCCCTGTATCCCAGACTTCTCAGCAATGAAAGTCATCGCGTCTTCCGGACTCTGTAAATTCGCGAACTCGTATAAATTAACAATTAAACAATCAGTCTCATAATTTATGTTTTTTGCTATATCCGCTTCCTTTATTAGTCCTAGGGACTTAAGAAGAACCACAATAGGGATGTTTTTTAGTCTGCTAAATGTTAGCTCTAAAATGCCTTCGTTTGTTTCTGAGATTGTTGTTGGGATTCTGTAAGATGCCCTTTCAGAGAAAAGGCGCAAGATAAGCCCCTGCCTGCCCTCTTCAACAAATGGCTGATTAGGAGCAAGATCTTCTGACATAACAATAACTCTTTCATTGCCGTTTATGATGAAATATCCGCCAGGATCTAGCGGGTCTATATGGCTGTCTCTCAATTGATCCTTGCTCATATTGTATATGTTGCATATTTTGCTTCTGACAATCACCGGAATTCTCCCTATTTCTACTTCAGTGCTTTCAGTTTGATTTTCATGCCTGACACTCAATTCAACAAAAATAGGGGCCGAATAAGTCAGATTTCTCAATCTTGCTATTGTTGGTGTATTCGGTCCAGAACTGCCGTCAGCTTCTATTATATTTGGATGGCCTATTCTAACCTTGCCGAGCTTAATCTCCATGTCATCATTTGATAAAGACTGGCTGACATCATTAATTATTTGCTGAACTCTGTTGTCAATAAAGTCATTAAATGAGTTTATGTTAGATTCCACTAAAGAATGCTGTTTGAGATATCTTTCAACCAGGATGTTTTTCTTTTTATCGCTCATGAAACAACAACTCTATAATAAAGATAAGAAGCATTGGTATCTTGTCTTTCTATTTTTATTACATCTCCAATGGAAAAATTTCCTTCGGCAAGAGCCGCGTCAATAATACGGATTTTCGGAAGTTGGGATAAAGATATTCCATATTTATCAAGTAATTTTTTTACCTCATCTGGTTTCAATTTTGTGTGTTTTGGCTGCAAGGCGTGCATGGGAATATAACAAGCCGAAATTGGCTGATAAGTTTAATAAGTGCGAATGATAAAAATGTGTAAAAGTTGCTTTTTAAATCTTTCGACGATTCTCAAAAAAACCATAGAACACTTTTTATAACAAAGATTCTTAAAAAAGGGATGTCGAATGCTATATTAATTATTTCAATAATCGGTCTGGTCATTTCTCTTTATGCCATGATAGTAGAAAAAAGATTAGAAAATAAAAAATCATACAAGCCCGCATGCGACATAACCAACAACATTTCATGCACAAAAGCTTTCTCAAGTCAATACAGCAAAATAACAGGAATTTCTAATTCTCTAATCGGATTTTTATTTTATTTAGTATTAATCATTTTGTCTGTATACAACAAATCACAATTTATATTTTATTTATCATTTATATCGCTAATACCCACTATCTTCTTAGCATACATTTCCTTCATAAAAATGAAGAATCTTTGTTTAGTTTGCACAGCAATATACATACTAAACATTTTATTAGTAATCATTTCTTACCAGGCGATTGCATAAATGGCCCCGAGGGGATTTGAACCCCCGACACCCGGCTTAAAAGGCCGGTGCTCTAACCGGGCTGAGCTACGGAGCCATAGCATTCTGAGAAAATTTTAATATTTAAAGATTGGTATTTAAAATCGTCAACTTAGCAATTGTCTAAAATGAAAAAAGAAAAGAAATTTAAAGATAAAAATCTTAAAGAAGATAATAACCAGGGGCGAAATGGCAAGAAGAAAAAACAAAACAATCTTTGGTGTTATTGGTGTTTTATTGACTTTGTTTGGAGTAACAGGAACTATACCAATTCTGTTAAATAAAGAATATTTAATAGGGCTTCCGATAACTGCAATTTCTGTAATATCCGGAATAGTTTTAATGGCCTGGGCATTTAGCGATTAAGATGGATGAAGAAAATAAAAAGAAAAACATTCTAGACTTACAGTTCCAAAAATATTTAATCATTGCTTCTACATCCGTTATTCTTGCATTTACTTACGCGATTGGCGTTGGTATCGCTCTCTTCTCAAAACAAATAAGATTAAACAATTTCAATGATATGGGCGCACTTTTCGTGATTTCCGCAGTAAAACACAAGGATTTTTTGATTTTCAGAATTTAATTTTAAGTCACTAACAAACTCAAAACGCTTCTTTAATCATCTTTATCAGCGCGCTCTTGGAGACAGCTCCGGAGAATCTATCAATCTGCTCCCCTTTCTTAAAAAAAATAGTTGTCGGGATGCTCATAACTCCAAAACGCTGCGCCAATTCATTATTTTTATCAACATCGACCTTGCCAAATCTAACTTTTCCTTTAAATTCCTTAGCTCCTTCTTCAAAAATAGGCCCCATTATCTTGCATGGCCCGCACCACTCTGCCCAGAAATCAACAACACAATCCCCCTCTTTGATAAATTTATTAAATGTTTTAGAATCCAAGTCAGTTGTATTTGTGGCCATACATCAGCTTATTTTTTTCAATTAATAAAGCTTTTGGCACGTTAATCTTTTAATATTATCAATCCTAGTATTATTATGAACAAAAAAGAATTAATTATTAGCTTAAAAAATAAAGGTTTGTCACGAAAAATCCTGTCAGCTTTTAGCAAAGTTCCGCGTGAAAATTTCATCCCAGAAAATTCAAGAAAGTTTGCTTATTATGACGATGCGCTGCCCCTAGAAAAAGGAGCAACAATATCACAGCCGTCAACAATCGCCTTTATGCTGGAGCTTCTAGAATTAAAAAAAGGACAAAAAATTTTAGAAATTGGCTCTGGCTCTGGCTATGTTCTGGCTCTTTTATCAGAAATAACAAAAGGGGAAATTTATGGTATTGAAATAATAAGCTCGCTTGCAAAAAACTCAGAACAAACTCTCAGCAAATATAAAAACATAAAAATTTATAATAAAAACGGCTCTCAAGGATTAAAAGAAAAAGCTCCATTTGACAGAATTTTAATAAGTGCTGAATCACGGGAACTGCCAGAATCTCTCTATGCTCAATTAAAAGACCAGGGCATTATAGTAGCGCCGATAAATAATTCTATATTCAAAATTAAAAAACAAAATAACTCAATTAAAAAACAAGAATTTCCCGGCTTCGTTTTTGTGCCTTTAACAGATTAATTTAGTTTGTCCAGGCTTACTAAAATTAATACAGCCAGAACCCCCATAATCAAAAGCCCATAAATAAGAGGATAAAAATTGTTAAACGGATTAATTCCGGTATCATTGTCAACCGTCGCGCCTTGAACAGCATAAGCATTGCCCCATGATATAAAATATGCCAATAAGAATAATCCCATAATTAAAATACTAAGAACAATAATCTGAGTAATTTTTCTCATTGCATTTCTACTCGCCGCAGCCGCTTCTTGTAGTTTGATTGCAGCTTGTGCACATAATAGCGCAGTTGCCAATACGTTTTGCAACACCGCCGCAGATCGGACAAGCAAGACCTTCATTTGAGAATTCTTCTAGCGACGCTTGCTCTTCTTTAAGGTCCTCAAAATTCTCAACTTCTACATCAATTGCACTGCTTCTTACACCAAAGTTATTAAGCATAAACTGCGCAACATAATCGACAATAGACGAAGCAGTTCTAATTTGTTTTATCTTGCTGTCAATCTCTCCCCCGTTTAAATTTTTCACAAAACCAGCTGGCTCAAATTTATGATGCCTGAATTTTCCAAATAAGTCATTCACATTAGCGCCATATTGCAAGTTTAATGAGACAGAAGTTGCCCATGCATCCATTAATCCTCTGATTGTCGAGCCTTGTTTATGCATCGTCACAAAAATCTCCCCGGGTTTGCCGTCATCATATAATCCAACTGTAACAAAGCCCTCATGCCCTGATATGTCAAATTTATGGGTGATAGATTTCCTTGTCTGCGGAAGTTTAGTTCTCTCGCCTAATTTATTCTTAGGCTCTTGTTTCTTTACAATCTCTCCTTCAGTTTTTTGCGTATTCAATGGCTGGCTTCGTTTGCTGTTCTCGCGGTAAATCGCAATCGCCTTTAATCCCTGCTCCCATGCGAAAACATACGCATCTGCAATCTCCTCCACACTGGAATGTTCAGGCATATTAATCGTCTTGCTAATGCCTCCTGAAATAAACGGCTGGCAGGCGCCCATCATTTTTATATGCCCTTTATAATGAATAAATCTTTTTCCTTTTGCTGGCTTAAATGCGCAGTCAAAAACAGGCAGATGCTCTTCTCTCAAATAAGGCGCCCCCTCTATACTGTCATTCCTGTCAGTATATTCAATTATCTCCCTGATTTGCTCATCTTTATATCCAAGATTTTTCAAAGCAAGCGGCACAGACCTATTAACAATTTTTAACATTCCACCTCCGCTTAAAACTTTATATTTTATTAAAGCAATATCTGGCTCAATTCCGGTTGTATCGCAATCCATCATAAAAGCAATAGTTCCTGTAGGAGCGATAACAGTTGTCTGTGCATTTCTAAAACCATATTTTTCTCCAAGCTCAAGAGCCTCTGCCCAGGAGTCCCAGGCATCATTAACTAAATATCTCAAATGAGAGGGCATTTTCTCAACATTAATTTCCTTAACGTGTTCTCTATGCATCTTTATTACTTCTAGCATAGGCTCTTTATTCTCCTCAAATCCTGGAAAAGGACCAATCAAAGATGCAATTTCTGCAGAAGTTTTGTAAGCTTCTCCGCACATTATAGCAGTTATCGCAGCAGCAACAGCTCTTCCTTCTTCAGAATCATAAGGCAGGCCGAAAGACATTAACAAGGCCCCAAGATTAGCATAGCCCAATCCAAGAGTTCTAAAAACATGCGACCTTTCAGTTATCTTCTCAGTCGGGTAGCTTGCGCCGTCAACAATGATGTCCATCGCAATAATAAAATATTTCACAACTCTCTTAAATTTATCAACATCAAAGCTTCCTTCCGGTGTTCTGAATTTAATTAGATTTATTGATGCTAAATTGCATGCAGTATCATCAAGATATAAATACTCACAACACGGATTGCTGGCATTAATTCTTCCTGAATTCTTGCTTGTATGATATCTATTTATTATTGTGTCGCAGAATATTCCAGGGTCCCCGCAAATCCATGTGCCTTCTGCGATTTTATTCAATATATGCCTGGCTTTAAAGCTCTCACAAACTTCTTTTTTCTTCACATATTTTGTCTGCCATTCTTTATCCTCCTTTACTGCTTCCATAAACGAGTCAGGCACGCTGACAGACATGTTGCAGTTCTGAAATGAAATGCTTTTGTAAGCTTCTCCGTTCATTCCGCCGTCGTAGCCCTGTTCAATCAACGCCCATGCTTTTTTTTCTTCTTTTTGTTTTGCTTCAACAAACTCAATTATGTCAGGATGATCAACATTCAATATTTCCATTTTTGCAGCTCTTCTTGTTTTACCGCCTGATTTTATAACGCCCGCATAAGAATCATATCCTCGCATAAAGCTTACAGGTCCTGAAGCGCGTCCTCCACCAGTTAAAGTCTCTTTAGAACTCCTTAATGGAGAGCGGTTTGTTCCTGTTCCAGAGCCAGCCTTAAATAAATTTGCTTCTGCAACTTGAACACTCATAATAGAATCCATGTTATCCTCAATACCCTGTATGAAGCAGGCAGAACATTGCGGCCTATCCTCTCCAACACTTGCTCTTACAACTTTCCCAAGTGCAGAATCCCATTTATATGCAGAAACTCCTCCTGCTTCTTTATTATACTCAAAAATTCCTGCATTGAACCAAACAGGAGAGTTAAATACGCACATTTGATTTAAGCAAATCGCAGCAATCTCATCTCTCAATATATCAGACTGCTCTTCATTAAAGTATCTCTGCTTGAAAGCCTGTCTTCCAATAAATCTGGCGGCTCTGCCAACCAGCAATTCAACAGAATTTTCTCTCTCGCCTTTTTTCTGGTCGCCCCAAAAATATTTGTTTGCAACAACTTTAATCGCAAGCGACGACCAAAATTCAGGCCTCCTGACATTCGGCTGGGTAAAAATTAGCTTTCCCATGTCATCTGTAACACTAACATCTTCTGAAACCCATCTTATAGGATTCCCAAAAATATCATATTCAAAAGGGCTTTTTCCCGAGTGAGTGAAGTATCTCTCAATCTTTAATTTATCCAGATAAATTCTAGGAACACCAGAGTAACCGCCAATCCTTCCCTCTGAAAGACCATTCCCGTTTCCATTCTCATCATACACCTTTTTTTTATTTGTTAGCTCAAATGTCATTTTATCTCTTTATCAGCTCCCTTATCTCTTTTTTAAAATCATCCAATTCTGTAAAATCTTTATAAACAGAAGCAAATCTTATATAAGCAACCTTGTCAATTTTTTTTAATTCCTTAGAAGTCAAATCTCCTATGAGTGTTGCTGGAATTTCCTTCCCCTTTTTTTGCAATTTTTCCTCTACCATAGCTATCATTTTATCTATCTTCTCTGTAGTAATCGGCCTCTTCTCGCAGGCCTTTACTATACCTCTTTTTAATTTTTCCCTGTCAAAGTGCTCTCTTCTGCCGTCCTTCTTAATCACACGGAGTTCAGCATATTCTACAAGCTCTCTTGTGCTAAATCTCCGACCGCACTTAAAGCACTCTCTTCTGCGCTTTGTTGCCCCTCCAATGTCCCTTTTATCAACAACTTTTGTTTCAACATTCAGGCAATAAGGGCAGTGCATTTCATTTACCACCACAATATCTTGTGTTTTTATTATTTTTTAACACAACTTATTGTGGTAATACACACTAAAATTTTATTTGATATTTAAAGATTTCCATATAATATTTTTTATCGTCTATTAAACTATAAAAAATTAAATTCTTATTTTTAGAGTGACAAAACTATTTTATTGTCAAATTGGGTTTAATGCCCTGCAACTTGCTGCGTCGTCAATTTGACAATTAGAGATTGTTGCTCGCGAAGCGAAAAATTTCGCGAAGAATACCTATCAGTTTGAGGTGGGGATAGCGAAATTTTAGGCAATCTCTTTATCTGACAAAGTTCTGTTAACATTCACACAAAAAGTTTTTATATAGCGCAACTTTCTTCTCTCAATGGCAAGCGAATTAATCTCTCTGCTTCAGCAATTGGCTTCGCAATATTCAGTTCCCTTATGGTTTATCATAATTGTTTTAGTATGGTCTTTAATCTGGAAAGCTCTTGCTCTCTGGCGGGCAGGACGCTCAAATCAGCCAATTTGGTTTATTGTCTTGCTTTTTGTTAACACCATGGGCTTGCTGGAGATACTTTACATTTTTGTCTTTTCAAAAAAGAAACTCCAGATAAAAAAGTCAAGAAGAAATATCAGAACTAAGATAAAAAAATAACTATTTTTTCAATCTCTTCAACAATTTTCTTCTTCTCCGCGATCTTCTTATGGACTTTCTCATGCCTATAAAGGCAATAAGACATTTATAAAGATGTCGACTATTCTACTAAACCTGCTCCCCGCCGTCAACAACAATAGTCTCTCCATTGATATAATCATTTTCACAGATAAATAACGCCGTCTTGGCTATTTCCTCAGGCTTGCCAGCCCTTTTAAGAAGAGGATATTTAGAATATTCTTTAAATTTTTTTCTGCCTTCCTTTCCATAAATTTTTTTCCATATCTTAGTATCAATTACTCCTGGGGCTATAGAATTAACCCTAATTTTTCTGTTTGCCAATTCTAAAGCAAGAGTTTTTGTAAGACTAATAACTGCTGATTTTGTCGCGCAGTAAACTCCATATCCCTCAAAACTTTTTATGCCTGCAAGAGAGCTGATGTTAATAATACACCCGCCATCATTGAATTTTGGAATTGAGTGTTTCGACATCCAGAATAAGCCCTTAAAATTAATAGTCAGCATTTCATCCAAAATTTCATTTGATGTCTCTTGGACTTTTGCAGTTTTTGCAACACCGGCATTATTAATCAGCACATCAATTTTCTTGAGTCTAGATAAGGATTTTTTTATCTCGTTTTCTTTAGAGACGTCAGTTTTATAAAATTCAACATCCAAAGATGGTTTGTTTAAGCCAAATACTACAACCCTCGCTCCTTTTTTCAGGGATAATTCCGCAATAGACTTTCCTATGCCGCTGCTGGCGCCGGTAATTAGAACTATTTTGTTTTTCACATCCATAAAAATATGAAACAAGTGATAATTATAAATTTATCCCCTAATCTTTAATTATTATTTTTTCTTCCTAAAACTTTTAACAGGCGTTTTATCCTGGCATCAAAAGTTTGCGAATATACAATGTCAAATATCTGCTCTTCTTTTTTATGTTTGTTATAAATTCCTATTCTGTAAGTTTTTCCGCTTTCTAGTCTAACTCTTTCCAGAACAGACTGCGGGTAATATCGGTTTCTCCCGAGCATGTCAAATATCTGCTCAGAATTGCTTATATTAGAGATATAATCTCCAATGCGCAGAGAGTCATAATCCTCGATAATCAAGAATATGAAGACTATTATTGTAGACAAAATTATGAAAAGGGTGTTTGTAAAGCTGTCCCCCCGGTTCAAAAATAACAAAACTACCAAAATAATCCCAAGAACATAATTAGAGAATTTCAAAGACCATTCCATTCTTCTTCCTGTTAAATATTCAAGTTTTTCTCTTATTGGCTCTAGCTCGCCAAGAACATATAAAAACGAATTCACGATAGCGCCCTGTTTATCATTCTTAATCTCCATAGAATCTAAATCATCATACATTCCATAGATTTCTTCTCTTCCAAGTTCATAATTCGTGTAAAAGCCGAGAGTCTTTTTAGTGTAGTCATCTATTTTGTCAGCTACTTTTTTATGAAACTTTTCTCCTAAATTCTTGGACAAATGGTACAAGCTGACTAATCTTCCAGTCTCGCCGGCAAGCGCTTCTTTTAATGCAGCAACTCTAGTCAATAACATAGAAAAGCTTATAGTAATCAAAAAGCCAAAAAGAAAAGACACAATAGATATCATCAAATCAATATCAAGAGTCTCAATCCTAAAATTTCTGGAGTAATAATTTAGAAGCAGAAAAACAAAAAAGAGAGGTATAGTCCAATAATAAAAATAAATATTCGGACCTATTTTAACATTTCCCTCTTTACCTTTCATTTTTATAATAAAGGATAATTATATTTAAGTCTTTGTGTGTTAAAAAATAAAATAATAAAAAGAAAAAAGGAGTTTTAATTCTTTGCTAAGCTAAAGGCATGCTTTACTGCAACAATAAGTGTTGCTGGTACGAATAAGGTTAGTAATGCTTGCAAAACACTGCCCATGATAGGCACAGTTGAAATAGTCTCTTGACCTAACGAAGCCACGATAACTAAAACAGCACCAGATATCAGGAATTGAGATACTTCCCTGCCAGCTACATTCAAAAAGCCGACAACAAGTCCTATTACAACCAACGCATAAACCATGTAAGGCGTTAACGTTCTAGAGAAAGCTCCCAATAAGACTGCAAGGACAAAACCAATTAAAAAAGCCCACTTGCCAATCATATTTACCCCACCAACTTTGGCCATTTTCACCTCCTTTTTTATTTTATTTAATCTGATTATATCATGTTTATATCATTTAAATAGTTTTCTCCTCTATTCTTATTTGAGACTAAAAATTTTTACTGCCTTTTTAATTTCATTAATCAAATACTCCGCATCTTTATAGCTTAAATCTTCATTCAGAGTTATTCTAATTAATTCTTTTTCATCATGCGCTGCTTTTTCAAATTCTTTATTGCTATCGCACGCGCTCCCTGCAGAAACATAAATCTTTTTCTGTGAGAGATAAATAACGAGCGCCTCTGATTCGATTTCTGGAAAGGAAACAGCAATGTTATTATAAATTCTTTTTTCTTTTGAGCCGCTAATCTCTCCTCCAATTTTCTCAAGCTCCAGAATAATTTTATCACGCAATTTTAATATCTTTTTTTTATCTGTCCTTCTGGAGATTTCAAGCGCCTTTGCAAAACCAGCAATAGCCGGAACATTTTCTGTGCCGCTTCTTAAGCCTCTCTCCTGTCCTCCTCCAAAAATAATTGGGTTTATTTTTATCCCTTCCTTTATATAAAGAAAGCCAATCCCTTTTGGTCCTCCAATCTTATGGGCAGACGCAGAAAACAAATCAATGCTCATTTTTTTAACATCAATTTCTAATTTTCCAAAACTCTGCGCTCCGTCGCTATGAAAAAAAACATTGTTCTCCCTGCATATTTTTCCTATTCTGGCAACATCTTGAATTGTGCCGGTTATATTATTGACATGCATAAACGACGCCAATAAAATTTCCTTGCAATTTTTTTTTATTTCAGTTTCCAGTTCTGAAATTCTAATAATTCCGTCTTTATCAGCAGGAATTTTTATTATATCATAGTTCTTCTTCTCTAAAAATTCGCATGTTTCTAAAACAGAAGGATGCTCTGCTGAGCCCACTATTATCTTTTTTTTATTGGGATATGCGCCTGCAGCTCCCAGAATTGCCAGATTATTAGATTCAGTTCCTCCAGAGGTAAAAATTATCTCTCGGGAATTTGCATTAATCTCTTTTGCAAGTTTGTCCCTTGCGCCATTTACAGCTTTCTTTGCATTCTCCCCGGATTGATGCAAAGATGAAGGATTCCCATACTCTTTAACAAGATATTCTTGCATAACTCTAACAACTTCTTCTTTAACACGCGTTGTAGCGGCATTATCGAGATATATTATCTTTCCCATTTCAGAATAATTTACTTTGTTTTACTCTTTGAAACAATTCTTCAAATGACTTGTTAAAAAGTATTAAAATTTGATTTGCTATTGGCTGAATCTGTTTTTCAATATAATGCTCGTAATCAATTTTATGCTTCAATTTTTGTATTGGCTCAGGGCCCTCAACAGTTACATAATATTCTATAACATTTGACTCTAAATTATCAAGCTGTCTGGCTGCTTTAACATGCGGAGGCGTTGTTTTAGTGTATTCTTCAAGAGACTTTCTTATCGACTTCCTGTAAACAAGCATATTATCGAGTTTTCCCTCTCTGATTTTTTTAATAAATTCTTTAATAAATTTCTCAACCGGCTCGTCATGAAATAATTTAATCAAGAGTTCCTTTTGAAATTCTTGCGCCGCTTCTGTCCAGTCCCCCCGAATTGCTTCTAAACCAACTATATCAAGTTCCTCCTTTCCATCTTTTTCTATCAGCCCGGCATACCTTTTCTTGGCAGCAGTTATCTCTTTTCCTCTTGTCTGGGGTATCATTAGCATAATATACTGTTTCTCAAACTCCAGTTCAAGAAAAGAATCGCGGCTGTAGAATTTTCTCACATAATCTTTATAAAATTTATTCACTTTATCTTCTATCTCCTCTCCAAGTGAGTCAGCCTTGCTCTTGCCTAGGCCTGTCTCAACAAAAACAGAATCAGTATCAGAGTATATCACTTTATAGCCCTCTTTTTCAATCTCTTTTGCAGTTAGTTTAATTATAAACTGCCCGAAGTGCGTTATCGCATTCGCCATTTTTAAATCAAAATAACGGCAGTTTGGCGAGGCAAGAACTCCGAAAAAAGAATTCATTATAGTCTTTATTGCGTAGCTTGAGAATTCTCTTTTTTCTTTTTTAGCTTTTTCCCTTTCTTTATGCAATCTCTCTATTATGCTGGGTAAAATTCCTTCTTGGTTTCTGAACCAGGCTCCATTCGGCGCTTCAATACTTCCCTTCTCCTTTTTTTTCAGAAAAGATGCAGGGTCAATGTTAAACGTCCTTATTATAGAAGGATACAGGGATTTAAAATCTAAGACAAGAACATTTTTATAAATTCCAGGATTTAGCGATTGGACATATCCTCCTCGTATTCTTTCCTCTTTTTGTTTGTAGTTCATTGTTGGAGAGACAAAACCCCTCTTATGAGCCTCTCTGATATATAAAGAATCAAAAGAAGCAATAGAGCCGGTAATTCTGTCCAATGGCATGCCTGTTAATTGCGAGCGCTCAACAGCTAATTCAACTATTTTTGTTTCCTTTAATATTTCATATACAAGTTCGCAGTCATTCAAGTTGTAATCCGCGAGACTTTGATGGCTTTTTTCTGTATTCTCTTTATACATCTCTCCAATTTCATCATGCCTATCTTTTCCTCTTATCATTTTGCCTCTCTTAAGAACAGCCTGCGACACATCCTCCAATGTAAGAGAGTCGTATTTTGCTTTTTTTATCGAAGGAGCCTCTTTTATAAATGGATCTTTTATTAAGTTCAAGCCGTCAAGCACCTGTCTTCCGGGTACATCTGCTGACGATGATCTAAAAAAGTTAGACTCTATTCTAATTTTCGCTTCTTCATTTGTTCTTCCCAAATCAAACTCTATCTTATTCTTTCTAAAAAGCTCTTTTAAATAAGCTAAATCAAAGTCTATGACATTCCATCCAGTTATTATATCAGGATCTAATTTTATCAATTCATTCCTGAATCTCTCCAAGCATTCCTCTTCATTCTTGCAGGAGATAGTGTTTGTAAGTTTATGCTCAGTTATCATAAAGCTTTTCCTGTAATTCTCTGAATAAACTCCAATGCAAAATAATTTCCCGGTTTTTTTATCAGATTCTATATCAATAGAGGCAATTTTTAATTTTGGTTTAAACTCAATTGGGGATATTTTTGGTTCTTTGTAAACCCGGTCTATTTTTTCCGAGGAGTCATAATCGCCTTCAATTTCCAAGCTTCCTAACAAGTCATTGTCTATCATAAATCTATAATGCGGTCTGATATCTGCCTCAAATGTCAGGACTTTTTTTGAGATTGCCTTTACTCCAGCATTTAATTCAGAATTATTTTCAAATGAAACTCTTATCACTTTTTTATTATCAAAAGTTGTTAAATTAGTATCCTCTACTTTCGCATTTTTTATCAGCCCCCTCATCTTTTTCTCTTCCTCTTTCTTGACAAAAAAATACGGCTCTATTTTGTTTATTGTTGCAAACGACTCTCCGTTTTCAAGTCTCCCAAACAATTGAATAACCCCCTCGTTATTTAATGTATCATACGTTGAATATACAATGTAGCCTTTCATGTTTTTATTAGTATACTGATGTTTTTAAGTTATATGATTTAATCTAATTAAATTTAAAAACCTATAAACTATAAATACAAAATGGACAGGCAAAGAAATTATAATCTCACCTTTACTTTTAGGGATTTTGCCGAAGTTGTTGAATCAGCTGTTGCCCGAGCGAAAAAAAGATGCGGCAGGGCAGAGCTCGAAATAAAAGCAGATGTTTCTAAATGTCCTATAGGGTTTGCTGTGAAATACCGGCTTTTATCCATGGAAAACAGAAGTAAAGGCGTTTTAGGCGAAACAGGTTTCGTCTGCAGGAGCACTGAAAGAGAAATTCCATCCGAATATAAAAGCCAGTGTTTGATGAGTATGAAGGAAGAATTGGTGCAGCTTGGACTAAGTGTTAGTTCTGAAAAAGATTATCTGAAAATTCATTAAGCTCCTAAAAAGATTTATAAATCGTGTTTTTTTAATATTCCCATGTATTATAAAAGAAAACTTGCTCAAATAGAAGAAGAAAGAAGAGAAGCCCTGGCCCGCCAGGACGGTTTGGGTTATTTGGTGCTTTGCTCAGAGAGCGGGATAGCTCCAGAAGACGAATTTCTCTATGAGCGCGGAATGACCGAGCAGATAGTTCGGGAAAATTCTCTACCAGAAGCGAGAGGCAATAAATACAAAGCTTTTCTCTGCGAGGTCAGAGCTTCTGGATTGAATCTTGATAATCTAGACGAGGACGCAGACGCAAAGGCGGGTCTGCTGAAAAAATACTTCCCAAGATTTCGGGACAGCGGAAAACAGCCTATCACTAATTTTGAAAATGTCAAAGTTGGAGCTACTTTCAGGAGTCTTGCCAACTATTCGAGGAAAAGATAAATAATTTTATTAATCTCCTTTTCCTGCTATTTTAATGGGTTTACAGATAGGGGAGATAGTCCCAAGAAAGGACGTGGCGTTTAATGAATTAAAAGGAAGAATAATTGCAGTCGATGCTTATAACGCAATTTATCAGTTTTTAAGTTCAATAAGACAGCCAGATGGAACTCCTTTAATGGACTCTAAAAAAAGAGTCACTTCTCATTTATCTGGATTGTTTTACAGGAATATTGCTTTGTTATCAGAAGGAATAAAATTAATTTATGTTTTCGATGGCGAATATCATAAGCTGAAAGGCAGAACTCATGAAATACGCTCAGAAGCAAAAGAAGAAGCGCGGGCAAAATACGAGCTTGCTAAAGAGGAAGAGGATATTGAATCAATGGGCAAATACGCAAGAGGTTTCGTTAAATTAGATAAAGAAAAAGTAGAGGAGAGTAAAGTCCTTCTAGAATCAATGGGCATTGCAGTTGTTCAGGCTCCTGGAGAAGGCGAGATGCAATGCGCCCATCTTGTGAAAGAAGGAGAGGCATACGCAGTTGGAAGCCAGGATTATGATGCCTTAGTCGTAGGCGGAAGAAGATTGGTTCAAAACTTAACATTAGCAAGAAAAAGAAAAACTCCTTCTGGCTTTGTTTACATCTCTCCCCAGATAATTGAGTACACTGCCGTATTAAACGAGCTGGAAATCAACTCAGACCAACTAATCTGTCTCGCTATTTTAGTCGGAACAGATTTTAATCCCGGAGGCATTAAGGGCATAGGCCCAAAGAAAGCTTTGGCTCTCGTTAAGGCGAAAAAATATCCGGTAGAAATTTTTCGCGAGGTGGAGCATCAGCTTGACTTTAACTGGCAGGAAATCTTTGAGATCTTTAAAAAGCCGAATGTGAACACCATTAAAATCAAGTTTCCAAAGCTAGAAGAGAAAAATGTAAAGAAAATTCTAGTTAGCGAGCATGATTTCTCCCCCGAGAGAATTGAAAAACAGCTTGAGAAATTAAATGAAATAAAGAAGGAAAGCGGGCAGAGGAAGCTGTTTTAGATAGCTATTTAAATTTATATTTCTTGTTTATCTTATGAGAAAAGAAATAAGATTATTTATGAAAAAACTGAAAGCGCTAAAGGGCTTTCATAAAGTGAAGTTTGTAATTTTGTTTGGCTCTCAGACAACTGGAAAGGCAAATAAAATGTCCGACTATGATTTTGCCGTTTATTTCGAAGGCGATAAAAAAGAAAGATTTAAATTTTTAATCAAGCTGAATAGCTCGCTGTCCGATAAATTCGACGTTAAGATTTTTCAGGACTTGCCGCTCTATGTGAGAAAAGAAGTTTTGAAAGGAAAAATTATTTACACAAAAGACAGGAGTTTTGTTTATGATGTCGCTTATCAAACAATAGAAGAGTTTGAGGATTTCAAGAAATATTATTATGACTATATCGGAGTAGAGAGAATGAAATGAAAAAAGAATTAAGAGCAAACCTAATCAGTGCGAAAATAAGAGATTTAAAAAATTCATTAGTCTATATAAAAGAATTTCTTCCGAGTGATTTTATAGAGCTGAAGGACCGTGGGGCGAGAAATAAATTGTACAAGGAAGTTGAATTTGCTATTCAGCTATGCCTTGACATTTGCTCAATTATTATTTCTGATATAGGTAAAGAAACTCCAAACGAAGAAGAGGATATCTTTGTTCTGGCAGAAAAAGAAAGAGTAGTTTCTCATACGCTCTCTAAAAAATTACAGGAAATGAGAGGTTTTAGAAATTTGTTAGTTCATAGATATGGAGAAATAAATAACGAAATAGCATACGAGAATATAGTATCTGGCTTGAACGATTTTGAGCTTTTTATCAAGGAAACAACAAATTTTCTAGAGAAGCAGAAGAAAGTAAGAAAATAAAATTAGGTGATTGGTACATTGGCGGACCAAAAAAGATTAAATTAAGCTAAAACTACGGTTTTAATAATCCTCTCAGCGCTCTTTCCTTTGACCTAATCTGATTCTGTACACTTTGTCTAGCAGTAGGGTCACTAGTTCTGGCAAGAGTATGCTGAAGATCCTCTATATCAGCAGAAATATTTGCTGCCTGAACTCTTGCATTTCTGTCTGTTGCGTCCATTAAAGACCTCTTAAACATTATAGCCCTAATATCTCTATCAAAAATTATCAAAAGACCAGAAATAACTGCGATAGCAACATACATTAATCCAAGATTCTGATACCATTCTGCCCCTGTTTTTAAACTATCCCATCTCATATAAGCTAATCCCAAGAATATAACAAGATATGTAGTCCATCCGAGCTTGCGGATAATTGTGCTGTCAAATCCTTCTATGAAATAAAACCCGATTATAAATGGCAAAAGTGTAGATAGTACAACACCAAGAACTCCATAAGGCAGCCAAATAAAATTAATAAGACTCTCGGTAGTGATAAACCTTACTGCAAGTATGGAGACTACAATAGAAATGACAAGAATAACCCCTCTTCTGTCTCCAATTTGAGGTATTCTCTCCAAAGCCGTATGAATAATAGACAACAACAAAATAAAAACAAGAAGTTTAACGAATAAAACTTCTCCTGGAGCAGCTCCGCTAATTCCGCTGACATCCCCGAATAAATATTTTATTCCTTCTCCTGCCCCGCCAACAGCACTATTAAAATCATCTCTAAATGCCGCAGAAACCAGAGTTATATTGCCCATCAAAAAAATAAATAATATAAATATCTTAATCTCTTTTAATAACTTCATGCGATATATATACAAAATTAGTATTTAAGCTTTACTGCGACAGAGGAGAAAATAAGCAAAATATTTATAAACTATCTTGTAATTATAAGAAGCATGATAAAAAAGAGTTTAATTAAAATCTCATTTTTATTTTCCCTAGTTTTATTATCCTCGCTAAACTTAATCAGCGCGCAAGAAACAATTGCAAGGAGCTGGGGAAAAACCGCTGCTTCAGGCATAGTTGATTTTCTTGACACCCTCAAATTAAACCCAACAGCCCTCTCAACATTGTTATTAGGAATTCTTCTTTGGATAGTTATTTACAGTATCGTAATGGAAGTATTCGGTAAAAAAGGCAAGAGCTGGGGAAGATTGTTTGGAGGAGCAGTTTCTCTAATTGTAGTACTCCTATCTTTTATCTATCTGCCTGAAAATTTTGTAGAAGCAATTGTCCTCCAATATGGGGCAATGGGAGCAGCAATACTGGCAGTGATACCATTAATAATTCTTCTCTATTTCAGTCTCAGGATAACAGAGAGTATTTTAATAGCTAGAGTAACCTGGATTTTCTATATTATTTATTATTTCGCGATTTTCATTTACAAAATTGGAACATTAGACACAAGCGTTCCCTGGCCTGAATACATTCCTTATCTGGCAGCAATGCTTGCAGGAGCCCTGATAGTTATATTTCTAGGCGGGCTTAGAAAGATGATATTTAAGGGAGATATAAATGATCTGGAAGAGAGAGGAGAAAGAGTAGCATCAAGAGCAAAAGTACTTCACCAGCTGCAAAGAAGAGAGCTAGAATCAAGTTATGGTGCAGAATAAACGTTTAAAAATTCCTTTTTCTTACATAATTGATGAATAAAAGAACATTCTTGCTTATCTTTCTGTTTTTATTATCAATAATAGCCCAGGAAAATATTTTTGCGCAAGAGACTCCAGGAATAAAAGAAGCTCCGCTTGTCAAAGATATACAAGAGGGCCATGAAAAAATACAGGAAATTCAGGAGCAGCAGGACAAAACCGCATATCTTAAGCAGGAATGGGAGAAAATATTATCAAAAAATAAAGGCGGTAAGATATTAATCAAAATAAGTGATATTGTAAAGATTTTTAGCCCAATATTTAAAATTGTTCTAGGAGTAGAGTACTCTTTATCCTGGTCTTTTCTTTTCGCGGTAGTTGTCTGGACAGCATTATTTATATTTCTTGTTCATCCATTTACTGCTTTCTTTGGAAGCACAAATCTGGGAATCTTAGGCGGATTTTTAACAGCCTCTCTTATTGGTCTCTCCGGAATAATAAAAAAATCAGTTGAATTATTATCCTTCATTCTTAATAACTTCTGGATAGCTATTTTAAGTTTTATAATTGCCATAATTCTTGCTCTTGTTTTTGAACGGTTAGGCATGAAATTAAAGAAGAAAATAATACGTCAAAAAGAAGAAGCAGAAAGAGAGAGAACAGAAAGAAGCAGAAAGATAATCAGCACAATAGCAGAAACGCACAAAAAAGAATTTTAGATATCTCAGAAATATACCTTTTCTTTCTAATTATTTCATCCTTCTATATCCAACAATATCTTTTCCAGAATAAATCGGAACCTCAGCTCCCTTTTTCCTCCGTGGCGAACCGCCCTTTAAGGCTAAAAAAAGACCAACTATAACCAATACGCTGGAGATAATAACCAGAATCGTGTCATCAATCTGAGGAGGAAGAGGAATATAACTTCTTACAAAAGGAACTGTATACGCAGCTAGCCCGATTATTCCAACCACAGACAGAATATAACCTATTAATTTATTCACCATACTCTTTTTATCCTTTTCTAAAGGATTTTTTACTTATAAATCTTTCTTCTAATCTGCATTTCTGCGATTAATAAACATTTATATAATTTGTTTAATTTTTCCATAAATGGCTAATTACGACGTAGTAGGAAATATCGCGATTGTAAAATTTAAGCGCGGTGATAAATCAAAAGAAAAAAAGAGATTTGCCGGGAGACTGCTGAAAGAGCATAAAAACGTCAGGACTGTTCTGGAAAAATACGGAAAGTTTAAAGGCAGATTGAGAACACAAAAAACAAAATATCTTCTTGGGGAGAAAACAAAAGAAGCTTTGTACAAAGAAAATTGCTGCACGTTCAGGCTAAATGCAGACACTTGCTATTTCTCTCCGAGGCTTGCATCAGAAAGATTAGAAATAGCAAAGATGGTTAAAAAAGATGAAAATATTTTAGTCATGTTCGGCGGAGTTGCGCCTTACGCTGTTATTATTGGCAAATTATCCAAGCCAAAAAAAGTAGTTTCTATCGAGCTGGGAAAAGATTGTAACAAATATGCGAAGGAGAATGTAAAAAGAAATAAACTGCATAATGTTGAAATAATACAGGGAGATGTCAGAAAAAAAGTCCCCTCATTGAAAGAAAAATTTGACAGAATTGTAATGGCGCGCCCCAATTTAAGAGATTCTTTTTTGGATGTAGCCTTTTCCATTGTTAAGAAAGGAGGAATTATACATTACTATGGATTTTATGAAGAAAAAGAAGCTAACAATCTCAAGGAGTTAATTATAACAGAGGCAGAAAAATCCAGAAAGAAAGTAAAAATTTTAAAAATTAAAAAAGCAGGCGATATAGGTCCTTACAGGTTCAGATATCGCGCCGATATACTAATAATATCTGAGAACAAAAATTCCCGCATATTATTTTTATAGATAGATTAATAAGTTTACAATTCTAGTTTTGTATATGCTGATAAGAAAAGCTAATGTTGAGGATTTGGATGAAATTGATAAAATCTATTTAGAAGGAGTTACAGATGAGATTAAAATTCAGTTTCCAAGTAGAAGCAAATCAGATATAATAAAAGAAATGAATCAAGCCCGTAAAAAAAGGTTATCTGGTTTCAATAAGGAAATGAAGTCTGGAAAGAAAAATCTTTGGTTGGTGGCTGAAATAAATAATAAAATTATAGGTTTTGCAAATGCGGAAATAAAAGATAAGAAAGAGGGCGCATTAACGATGCTCTATATAACAAAGCCTTATAGAAAGCAAGGAATTGGAAAAAGACTAACCTCTGAAAGAATAACTTGGTTAAAGAAAAAGAAGGTAAAAGAAATTTCTGCAGGGATATTGATAAATAATATTAACTCGATTAAAAATCTTGAAAACTTTGGATTTGAGAAAACCTCTTTGAAGATGGTTAAAAAGATTAAGTAGATTAGTATGTGGGAACAAAAGTTCACACATATTTATAAATTAATTTATTATTATTGTTTTATGTATTCTTCAGGTTTTCCTAATTGGCGGTATGTGAGTGCTGCATCTATTTCCATATCTATTCTTCCTTTTATTTTTGGGCTGTATCTCCCGCTGTCTTTTATTATCTTATCTACTCTGGAATCTATATTCTCAGTTAGAGGCGCCTTTGCAATTTCGTAAAGACTCTCTCTTGTTCTTGGTTCTATTCCAATCCATCTCATTTTTATTTGGTCTGGTTTTTCCAGAAAGCTCATTAGCCCATCTAAGCTGGCAAGGACTTGTTTTGGCAGGTCGTTCAATTCACTCAGATCATATTGATTTTTCTTTGCATCTCTAGCTGAATGTATAACATATCTCTTTTCTTCTATTTGTTTTGCAAAAATTAATATTCCCTGCTTCACAAGACCAAGATATTCTCCAAGAGCGCCATCTGGGCGTTTCCATGCTTTTTGAAATCCTAATTTTTCAAATTCTTCATATGTTGCTGTTATCATCCTGAATTTTATTAAAGACGTTTTATAAATCTTATTGTTCTATATGCTCTAAATTTTAATGTCTGTCTTTATCGCAGTTGGCGCTTCGCCGCCATGCCATGTAAATCTAGGGCGAACCCGAATAGGATAAATTCTTTCTGAGTTGTCATCTAAAATTATTGCAGAGCCCTTTAAAGGAGGCAGATCATCAATCTGCTGCCGGATATTCTGCAATAAATATGTCTGCATAATCTCATTCAATGCCTCTATGTCTGGCTTCGCAGTAACTCTATGAGAAATTACAATATCTGATTGAGTCATAACATCTTTATGAATTTGTCCAGGTTGTTGTGTTGCCAAAACTAAGGAAATTCCCGGCTGTCTGCCCTCTCTTAAAAGCTGAATTAAAGCATCTGTCGCAGGAGTTTTTCCCTCTCTTGGAAGAAACTCATGAGCTTCATCAATAAAAACCCAGACAAGCGGCTCTTGTCTCTCTTGTTTGTAAGATAAATAATCCTGACCGTGTTGCAGTGCATCCAGCTCCTCTTTTTTTCTCGCGTCCATTCTTTTATTAAATAATTTTCTTGAGATTAAGCTTATTACCAAAGCGCGAATATTAAATGCCCCTATTGAGCTATAAATTGAGGTGTCAAGAACAGTTGTCACACCAGGATTCACCAAATCAGAGATTTCAGTGCCCTCTTCTGTTTTGGCGAAAATTCCCCAGCTGTCCGCAGCATAAAACAAGGACAAAACAATTTCCTTTGTTTCTTTTGATGATATATGGTCTTTTTCTATCGCGTTTTGGATCTCTTTTATTGTGAAGACAATATTCTTCTCTTTAAGCTCTGTGACAATCCTCTCAATTAAGACTCCCGGAAGAGAAGTCATCTCCAGATTAAACAAGGTTATCCAGTCTTCTGCCTCAATTTCTGAGGGTAAAAGCGCAAAAGTCTCGTCAAACGGGATTTTTTTCTCCCTGTATCCTTCTGCTTTCCCAAATGGAACAAAAACCTTCACAGGAAGATTTTTTGATTTTAAGCCCCATTCATCAAGAAGTTCTTTATCTTTCTCGTTTTTGAATTTCATTGTCCAGAATATTCCCATTGTATCAAATACAATTGAGGCAATATTTTTCGCAGTTTCTGATGGCAGATTTGAGAGTTCTTCAGCTATTGCCCCAAGTGTATAGCTCTTCCCAGATCCACGTTTGCCCGCCACAAGAACAACATGAGTTCTTGCAATATCCATATATATTTTATTAGACAATGAAGTGTAATTGCCCATTTTTACATATCCCTTGCCAATATAAATCAGCCCCTTGTCGCCAAATCTTTCTTTGTCAGTTGCATCCCTTCCTATTACAATATTGTATGGCATAAAATTTATTAGGTTGCAAGATTATTAAATATTTGCACATAATTTAGACTTAACTCTATTGAGATTCTCAACAAAATCGAACTCATCCAAACATTTTTAAATAGCCCACTATTCAAAACCCAATGAACAAAAAAGAAGAAGGAATGTCAAAAGAAACGAAAGAAGATTCTAAGTCAGATGCTGTTGAAATACCCTTTGGGAAGTATCTCGGAAAAACGCGCTCAAATCCATGGATAATATCAACATTTGTTCTAGGAATTGTTCTTGTTGTGTTTTTGATATTCAGTTTTACAGGAAGTTTAACGGGAAATGTCGTAAATGCCGAAACAGCAGGAAAGAACGTTGTGGACTTTATCAATTCAAATCCAGCACTAGGCGCAAAAGTCGAGTTGCTTTCAACAGAAAGAGAAGACAGTTTGTATAAAGTAAATGTCAAATTTCAAGGGCAGGAAATTCCTTTATATGCAACTTTAGATGGAAAGTTTCTAGTCACTAATATAGTTCCTCTGGTTCAGGGAGTTGGATCCCCAGAAGAAGGCGAACCGCAGTTATTAGGCGGTAAAGTTGATGTTAGTGTTGATGATGATCCTGTTTTAGGAGATAAAAACGCGCCAATAACAATTATTGAATTCTCTGATTATCAATGTCCGTTCTGTAGAAAATTCTGGACAGAAACATTCTCAATGCTTAAGAAAGATTACATAGAAACCAACAAAGTTAAACTCGTGTTTAGAGATTTCCCTCTTAGCTTCCATCCAATGGCAATACCTTCTGCAGAGGCGGCAAACTGCGTCAGGGAGAAAGGAGGAGACAGCGCCTATTATAAGATGCATGATAAAATGTTCAAAGAGCAGAACGAGCTTGACGGTGGCGACCCTGTAAAAGGACCAGTCAAATCAACAGTTCAATACACAAATGACGATCTGAAAAAATGGGCTAAGGAAATAGGATATAACATAGACAGTTGCTTAGACAGTGGTAAATTCAAGGAAGAAATTCAAAAAGACTTTAATGAAGGCAGTGCAGCAGGAATCCAAGGTACACCTGGTTTTTTTGTTAACGGTATCAAGCTAGATGGTGCTCTCCCCTATGAGCAATTCAAGCAGATTATTGATGCAGAGCTTGCAAAGACACAAACAGCTTAGAAAGTCTTTTATAATGCTTCTTATTTGATATTCTATGAAACATGAATTGCCAAAATTGTCTTATAATTATGATTCTTTAGAGCCTTATATAGATGCTAAGACAATGGAGATTCATTATACCAAGCATCATAAAACGTATGTTGATAAACTGAACAGCGCACTTGAGAAGCATCCCAAATTACAAAAAATGCGCGTAGAAGAACTTCTAAGAGACATAGATTCTGTTCCAAAAGAGATTAGAACAGCTGTTGTAAATCATGGAGGAGGACATCTTAATCATAGCTTGTTTTGGGAAATCCTCAGCCCCAAAAAACAAGCCCCATATGGAAATATCGCAAAATCAATTGAGAAAACATTTGGCAATTTTGAAAATTTTAAAAAACAATTTACTGACATTGCATTGAGCAAATTTGGCTCTGGTTGGGCATGGCTCCTAGTCAACAATAAAGGAAAATTGGAAATTATAAGCACCTCAAATCAAGATTCTCCTTTAATGGACAGCAAAACACCAATCTTAGGTTTAGATGTCTGGGAGCACGCATATTACTTAAAGTATCAGAACAGAAGAAATGAATATGTAGAAGCATTTTTCAATATCATAAATTGGAATAAGGTTAACGAGCTTTTCAAGGAAGCCACGGATTAGCAATCCCAAGAATCCTATTTGATAAATTCCACATTTTCTAAATTTTCAAATTCTTTGTCTCCTGTTAAAAATTTTATCCCTAATTCTTTAGCCTGAAAATATGAGATGCAATCTGTCATAGACAATTTTTTCTTTTTGTTTTCATGTCTAAACTGCATGGCTTTCTTAATCGTTTCTGCTTCAAGAGGAACACTAAATTCTTCATATTTTTTTATATAGAGGTCTAAGTTGGAATAGTTTGTTTTTATTAAACTATAGCACAATTCCGCAAAAACAAAATCATTTATTATTATCTCCTCATCAACATATTTTTCATAATCTGAATTTCCTTCAATTATTTCTATTATTGCATATGTATCAAAAAGATATTTAGTCATGGTATAATTCTTCATCCATTTCTCTCATCAATTGCTTAACTGGTTTTGAGAATTTATGTGACCCAAACATCTCTCTCAAAACATTGTTTTTCTTTCTCTTAAGTAAAATTATAATTTCATCTCCTTCTTTTGCCTTTGTTTGCTCAACTGCTTTTTGAGGCACAACTATTCCAAATGAATTCCCCCACCTTCTTAATTTAGTCTTTATTTCAATCATGTATAAACAATATAATTATACTATATAAACCTTTCTCTTATCATCACTCACTTCAAAGTATTCAAATAAGCAATTTCTTCATCGCTGAATTTTAATTTTTTCTGAACATCTTCCTGCTTTAAAATTGGCTTTAAAAGTTCAAAATCTCGGATAATTCTCTGCGTTGAGCAATGGACAAAACGGGCATATTTCTTGGAAATTGTTTTCTTTTTGCCTATCTTTTGATTATGGAGCCATATTTTCAAAATACGTTTAGGGCGCTCGTATTTTGTAAAGCCAGTCATTGGGAAGGGTTTGGCGTAAGAAATCCCAGCGCTTTGAAAAGCGTTTTGATAAATTAAAAAACGCCATGACTGGTTTCTATAAATCCTGCCGCGAAAAACATCTGCATTGCCTAAAGCATAATAAGCTCTTGCCAGAGATTCATTCTTGTATTCTTTAGGAATATTCTCCTCAATCCATAATAACAGTTCATCCAAAGACAGGCTGGTGTTATCAAACAAGTCAAGAAAGTCGTTCCTTTCTTTAAACAGTCTTCTTAATATGTTAAAAACATTTTCTTCAACATCTCTCTTTTCAGAGGTATCTATTGTCAGCTCCTCCGTGTAGAAATAAGACTCCAAATCGTTTATAGCCGCCCTTAAGTCTCCTTGCGATTTTATTGCTATCTGCCTTAGTAAAGAATGCTCCTTTTTCACTTCTTCTTTCTCGCATATTCTCAATAAAACAGAAGTTATTACATCCATATCAAGAATTTTCATCTCTACTATCTTTGACTCAGCTCTTAAAGAAGAAAGCTTGGATTGCCAGACGTCATTGCACGTCATTATTATAGGATACCTTGTTGTTTTTATTAATCTCACCAATTCAGGAATGCCTCCAATATCTGTGCCGGTAACACCATCTACTTCATCCATAAGAAGAATTTTCCCCTTTTTGAATAATCCTCTCTGTTCTGTCGCAGGTTTTAATACTCCCTCAAGTTTTGCCCTATTTCTTAAATCAGATGCATTTAGCTCTAGAATTTCAAGATTATTTTCATGGGCGGCAGCAAGAGCCAGGGAGGTTTTTCCAGTCCCAGCTGGCCCGTATAAAACAAGAGCCTTTCTTTTTGGGAAGTTTTTTAAAAATTCTTTTATTTCCTCTACAGCCTTATTCTGACCGAAAATATCAGAGTATTTTTTCGCGCGGTATTTTTCAGAGAGAGACATTCTATATTTTACCCTGACCTGCAAGAACAAAAGACGCAAGAAGAGCCTGAAGTTGAATAAATTCATCAGAACCCTCTATCATTCTAAATTCAGTGTCCCCCGTTTTCTCAGTAAGTCTGACCTTGATGCTTGGTTCTATTTGCAGATTCCATATCTCTTTTTGAATTGACTTTATTATGTCTGTCCCAGAAACACTCTCTTTTAGCATTACATCAAGCAGTTTATCCCGCGCGCTTATAAAATCTCCAGCAAGAGCATAACCAAGGACAACCCGAATATCTGCAGGTTTTGTGCTAGAGGAAATCATTCTTATCATCTCAGAATTGACGTCTAAAGATATAGAGGCAGTTGCTTGAAGCAGGTTAATTGCTCTTCTGCAATCTCCTTCAGATGATTCATACACAGTTTCAAATGCTTCATCTGCAATTTTAAGGCCTTCTTTTTCAGATATCCTCTTTACAATCTTAGAGACATCCTTCTTTTCCAGCAATTTAAATCTAAAGACAACACACCGCGATTGTATCGGATCTATTATTCTTGAAGAATAGTTGCACGACAGTATAAATCTGCACGTATTAGAATAATTTTCCATTGTTCTCCTTAAAGCCTGCTGTGCTTCTTTTGTCAAAGCATCCGCCTCATCTAAAAAAATAACTTTAAACGGGATGTTCTCTATAGCTTTTGTTCTTGCAAAATCTTTTACTTTTTGTCTTACAACGTCAATTCCTCTTTCATCAGAAGCATTTAATTCAAGGTAATTTTCTTTCCATCTTTCTCCGAATAATTCTTTTACTGTAATTAAAGCCAGAGTAGACTTCCCAGTTCCTGCAGGCCCGGCAAAGAGCAAATGCGGGATATTCATTGCCTGAACAAGCGACTTCACTCTTTTGATTACCTCTTGCTGACCGACCATATCGTCAAATTTCGAGGGGCGGTATTTCTCAGTCCAAATGTTTGTTTGAGACATCTGTGTCCTGAGAGTTAAGTTTTTATAAAGATTGCTGTAATCAAAAGTCCTTTTCTTTTAGTAAGCTTTACAGAATCAAAAACTAGTCTAAGCAGATCTTTGCCTGTGCAATCTCCTCTTTCTTTTTTCTTTTTTGAGTCTTTTTCTCTGCCATTTCCAGCGCATTTGCCCTTTTTTCTTCCAGCGTCGTGAGCTTCTTTTCATGTGTCATTGAAATATATGCTCTTTATAAACTTTGTTCAGCTTTTGCAGAATTGGCTGAGAAAGTCCATATGAAAAGATTATTTAGAAAAGTAAAAGTATTTATTAACTCTAAAAACTAAAAGGTACATGGCTCATAGCGAGTTTCGCGACGATAATGTTTCTGAACTCTGGGGGAAATATGTTGAAGGCGGAAGGTCGGATGTTAAACTGAGAAACAATTTGGTTGAGCATTATTTAATTCTGGCGTATTCACACGCTGCGCGGATTTCCAGGAGAGTTCCTCTGGAGCTTAACGAAATTGTCAGTGCAGGTTTTGTAGGATTAATTAATGCTGTAGAGTCTTATGACCCGAAAAGAGAAGTTAGTTTTGAAACTTATTGCCGGCATAGATTGAGAGGAGCTATTCTAGACTGGGCGAGAAGCACAGCTTCGCAGTCAAGAACACTAAGAGCCTTTAAGAGAGATAGAGAGAGAGCAATAGAGTCTTTGGATTATGAATCGAACAAAGTATTAGACTCAAAAGACATTGCTGAAAAAATGGGATTAAGCCACGAGAGGTACAATAGACTTATGAGAGGGTCCAATATAGGCCGAACAGCATATCTGTCTGATTTATTAGAGGGCGAGAACAAAAACAGCGGGGGATGGATGTTGTATGATGTGCAAGATGAAAGAACAAGAGATCCCTCAGAGAAAATTAACAAAGAATTATTTATCGCGCATATTAATAAAGGATTAAGCAAAGAAGAGAGACTGGTTTTGGTATTGTATTATTATGAGAGTTTAACTATGGAGGAGATTGGAATAGTGCTTGACTTGTCAGAGTCAAGAATTTCCCAAATTCATAAAAAGATTATAAACAACTTGAAGGAGCGTTACAAAGGAGATGGCAGAACTTTGAGGGAAATGGTTAGCTGAATTCTATTTGCTCTCCTACAGATATATTCTTTCTCTCTGTGAAATTATAATTTAATTCTAAAACATATTTCGCCTTTTCCTTTGGAATATAAGAAATGCACTCATTTGTTGTGCATGGCAAAGCGCGCTCTATATGGACTATTTTCCCATCTTCTGAAATCCAGATTATATCCAAAGGTATTAGTGTGTTTTTCATCCAGAAAAGAT
>CAYIOA010000003.1:0-1457 GCA_964364885.1 Candidatus Woesearchaeota archaeon | reverse complement strand
TCTGAAATCCAGATTATATCCAAAGGTATTAGTGTGTTTTTCATCCAGAAAAGATAAATTCCAGGAGAATTGTAAATAAAAAGCATTCCCTTATTCTCCTCTAGAGATTCTCTAAACATCAATCCTCTGGCTTTTTCCTCTTCACTTTGTGCAAGTTCTACTTCCACACAGGTTTCTGAAAAACAAACTTCGCTTATTTCATCCTGTGAAGTATACTCATAGTATAAAGCAAAAACCGCAAGAAGAATTAGTGTTATGATAAATACAAACTTTTTCATTCTCATCTATACTGAGATAAGTTTATAAAACCAATTGAGGATTTTCTGTTATGGTTTACGATAATTCAGAAATGTCTTATATTCAGGGAGTGGTGCTGAATGCAAGAGAGCTTGCTCTAAGAAAGGGTTTTCTTGAGGACGCTGCAGGATATATAGCTGTTCTTGCAGGAGTTACATTAAATGGTGCAAGAGGCCTTGAATCTTTCGACGATATAGCCCGCAATGAGATGCTAGAAAATTCTGGATTTGGAGAGTGGTTTTCAAGAAAAGCGATTGAGATGTCAGAAAACGAGGGTTTGAGGAAAAAGTATTGGGATGTTTTTAGAAAAGAAATCCGGGATAATGTAGAGCCGGTGTATTAATTCTAAAAAACTAATGACATCATGGCAAAAAAAGAAATTTCTGGTGGTGTGGTGCATAAAGTGCCAGCAGATCTACGAAAAGTCCTTGCTTCTGACCAAAATGTGCTTGCGAAATGGAATGATCTTACTCCTCTTGCGCGCAACGAGTGGATTTGCTGGATTACCTCTGTCAAGAAATCCCAAACAAGAGAACATCATATAGAGCGAGCATGCGCAGATCTTATAGGAGGAAAGCGCCGACCTTGTTGTTGGGCGGGTTGCCCTCATCGTTGAAATAAATATCATCAAAAAAGTAACCTTTAGGATGTATTTGATTACTAGATGAAAAGGTTTATAAACAGATGTTAATATAATTTAACATATGTTAGAAATAATTAACAACTTAAGGCCCTTTTTTGAAGATTGTTATAGAAGGATTAATGTTAGAGAATATTCTAGGATAATGAAAATATCCCCTCCAACCTCATCCAAAATACTTTCTGAATACAAAAAGAAAGGATTATTGTTGATTGAAAGAGATAGAAATTACTTTTTTTATTATGCTAATAGGAATAATGAGATATTTATCGATTTGTCTAGAATTTACTGGAAATTAAAATTACAGAATTTAATTAACTTCATGAACAGAAATCTGACGAGCCCCACAATTATTTTGTTTGGTTCACTATCAAAAGCAGAAGCAAAAAACGACTCTGATGCAGATATATGTGTACTTGGATATAAGAAAGAACTTAATATTACTAAATTTGAGACTGATTTAAAGAGAAAAATACAATTATTTTCTTTTAATTCTTTACAAGATATAAAAAATAAAGAA
>CAYIOA010000002.1:0-54786 GCA_964364885.1 Candidatus Woesearchaeota archaeon | reverse complement strand
ACTAATATGGGGGGATTATAAATATTATTGGGACTCATCAATTTTTTTCAATTATGCAGATTAGAGCAAAGCTTAAATAGAGTTTTATTTTTAGATTGATAATTCTGAGAAAGAGAAAATGGATATTCCAACAGAAATGCAGCATCAGGTAATGGGCTATGACAGAGCCGCGACTATGTTCTCTCCTGAGGGGCATTTATTGCAAGTTGAATATGCTGAGAAGACAGTTAGATTGGGAAGCGCGAGCATAGGGCTTGTCTGCAAAGATGGAGTTGTTATTGTTGCTGATAAAAGAGTAAGGGACAAACTTCTTGCTCTTGAGTCTACTCATAAAATATTTGAGATTGACAGCCATATAATCGCTGTTTCTGCCGGAATACTGGCTGATGCAAGGATATTAATTGATCAAGCGCAGGTTTTAGCTCAGCAGAATAAAGTAACCTTTGGGTCCCCGATAGAGCCTATCTCTGTGATAAGGATGATATCTGACAGAAAACAGCTGTTCACTCAGTATGGGGGAGCAAGACCTTATGGTGTCTCTATAATGCTTTTAGGAGTGAACAAAAATAAAACTCATTTATATACGTCTGATGTCACAGGCAATTTCTTTGCTTACAAGGCAAATGCGATAGGAGAGAACGACGAGAAGATAAAAGAATTTTTGAGAAGGGATTATAAAGAAGATATGAATGTTGAAGAAGGGATAAGATTCTGCATTAAAATATTCAAGGAAATTCTTGGAAAAAATTTTGATTTAAGCAGATTCGAAGCAGCTTATATCAAAACAAGTGATGAAAAAATAGTAAGGGTTTATGAAGAAAACTTGAGAAGAATAGTTAAGTAATTTATGCTACGTTTAATACTTTTCTGAATATTGTTGTGAAGACTATGCTGAATATCAAGTATGCAAGAAGCCAGTGCATTAAGCCAAATATTTTGAATGGATTTGCCGTGAAATAATCTGAAAACCATCTAAAAAAGATAATTATTGGTATTGAAGTATACATCAATGGTCTTAGTGTTATCTCGAAAGTTCTTGGTATAAACTCCAGCTGTTTTTTCTGGAGCGCCAGAAGCTTTTCAGGGTGATCTTTATATGCTTTCATTTCTTCCTGCAAAAGTTTCTGCTCTTTTTTTATACTTCTGAGTGTTTCTTGATCAGTAGTATATTTTTGAATTAATGTTATAAAAAAGCTGATTGCTGCTGAAACTAAAATCAAGCCAAAATTTGCATTGAAATTTAAAATTTTTCCTATTGTTGGATTAAAAACAAGATGAACTGTCTGACTAATTAGTGGAATTTTGTCCCAAAAAAGAGCTATTGCTAAGCTGATAAACATCAAAAGAAATAATGTCTTAATTGACTTGTTCATTTTTATTATTAATAAAGATAGTTTTTAAATTGTATGCTATCCCATTATTTTTCTTAGAGCTGGATGCATATCTAGTGCGTGCTGCTCTGCGATTTTTTGGTAAAGCTGGTGTATTATCATAACTGCAAGGAGAATTGCTGTTCCAGAAGTTAAAGCACCAATAAGATTCGCTAACGCGGCGAGAGCTCCTATTGAAAGACCGCCCATGATTGTTAAAGGCATGATGTAACGACTAAGGATCGATTCTAGTACTCGCGGATCTTTTCTGAAACCAGGAATTTGCAATCCAGAGGATAGAATATTTTTTGCCTGAGATGATTCGTCCATCCCTGAAGTCTTTACCCAAAAAACTGCAAATATAGCTGATATTGCTGTATAAAAGACTAGATGTATTATTGCTTGAATTATAAACACATTTTGAAAGCTTCCTCTGATTAACGCCTCTAAGAGATTTGAATCACTAATCCAAAAAGCAAGACCTGAGACTGCACGGCCTTGAGAAAAACTTCCTAAAAATGTAGGTTTATCCAGCCAGCTTTCTAGGAGACTTCCAAACAATTGAATATTCGCAACTAATGCAGCTGCCAATATAACTGGAGTTACTGAAGCATAGAAGAAAGCTAGAGGCCATTTCATGCCAAAACCGCGAAGCCTTTCATAAGAAAGAGGTATTTCTACTTTTAAGCCCTGCGCAAAAATAACGATTAAGAAAATTATGATTGTGGATATAATTGCTGTTGAAGCGATAAGAGCTTCTTTTGGTGCGCCGTTTAAAATTGATTGTATAATAATAAGGAGATTTCCTCCGCAGGGGGTGTTTGCAAAATCAAAAAGGCAGTTCTGCCCTGTTGTCGGATCTATGAATTGGAATAAACGGGCGAATAATTCCCAAGCCACTCCTGCAACAATAAACAGCGAAGTACCTGAGCCAAACCCCCATTTTTGAACTACTTCATCCATAAGCATGATTGCTAGACCTCCAAGGATTAACTGAAAAATTAAAATTGAGGCAAATCCGGGGGATGGTTCTAATCCTTTCATTAAAATATAAACCATTGCTTCAAAGATAATAAAAAATATCGTTCCTATTTTCTGAAGCCCTTGAAAATACTTTCTTCCTTCTTCTGTTTTTGTATCAATCGAAAGAATTCCTGAGCCAGCAAGCAATTGCAGTATAATAGAAGACATTACTATTGGGCCGATACCAAGACTGATTATACTTCCGAATTGGGTTGCAAATATAAGCTGCAAAAATTCCAGCCTGGAAAGAGCGTTGTTCGACAAGCCGTATAGAGAAATATTGGATAATATAAAAAAAGCGCCTAAGATAATCAGAGTCCATTTAAGTTTTGTATTAAAGCTTAGTTTTTTCTCTAGAGGCTTTTTTACTTCTGGAAGATTGTACAATATCTGCTTTATTTCAAGTGCCATTCTAGATTGACCTTATATCTCCACCTGCTTTTTTAACCTTGTCTTTTGCTGACTTGGATGCCTCGGAAGCAATAATTGTCAGTTTTGTTGTTATTTCTCCATCACCTAGAATTTTATAACCTTTGAGATCAATCTCGTATTCACCTTTTTTTATTTCTTTTATTGCACCTTTTTCTATGAGGGAGCTGAAATTATCAGAAATGTCCCTCAGATTCATTGTTTTTAGTTTTTTTGATTTTTTTCTTCTTAATGTTTTGGCTTTTCCAAAATAATCTCCTTTGTATAAATTTATCACTAAAGACTTTCTTTGGTCAGCTCTTTTTCCTGTTCCAGCCATTCCTTTTCCGCCTCTATGGCCGCTGCCTCTTGCTTTTTTCTTTCCGCCTCTTCCATGCGTGTAGCTTCCGCGATATCTCGTAGATTTTTTTCTTTTTTTTGTTTTCATTTTCTTTTTTTTCTCGTTGTTTTTTTAACCTGCTTTTGCATCTTCGGAGTTTTATTTCTCAGCCGATGTTTTCTTACTGCTAAAATGTCATCAAATTCGTTCTTTGATATATCTTTTTCTCTCTCCTCTATAAATTCTTCCGGCAGTTTAATAAAAGTGTCTATTTTGTTGCATTGGGCGCACTCTTCTGGAGCGTATTCCCCATATTCAATATGACCACAGCTACATTCCCATATGAAACCAGCATATGCCATTATAACATCCTCCTAATTAAATCATTTATCTTTTCTTTGTTGTCGCCTAGGACACCCTTGCCTTTTCCAGCATGCTTTTTTGAGTCTATTCCTCCTCGCGGGGGATGCAATCTGAAAAATGGCTTCAATCCTAAGTCCGAGAGTGTTTTTTTGTCCAGCTTCTCTATTATTTCATCTTTGTTAATCTTTTTATCCTTTTCGAGAGGCTTTCCTCTTTTTTCTATTAGCTTTGTTAAAGTTTCGTTATCTATAGTGCCGTATGCGACATGATTTCTTAATACTTTTAATAATTTCATGTTTATTTGTGTTGGATGAATAAGCACAGCTGAGTATTTTCTTCTTATTTTAAGCCTGTAAAGGGCTTCTCTGATGTTCCCCGGAAGGTCTACGTCTCCTGAAATTCTTATAACTGCTATCATTTTACAAATTTATTTTTGTTGTGTTTATTAAAGCGTTCATGCATGCCTTTGCCATATTGAAAGTTGTTTTTGTTTTCCCCCTTGTTTGGGAGTATACATCTTTTATTCCTGCAAGACGCAGGATTTTTTTACATTCATCTCCGATAACCAGGCCCGTTCCTCTTGGAGCCGGCAAAAGAGTTAATTTTACGCTTCCGCATTTTCCTTGAACTTTAAACGGGACTGTGTGCGGATTGTTTTTCTCCTCTTCTGATTCTGGGGATTCAAATCCGCGCTCGATTTTTGTGATATTTAATTTTGCGTTTCTTATTGCTTTCTCCCTCGCAGGAAGAGTTTCTTTTGCCCTGCCGTATCCTATGCCAATATGTCCGTTTTTGTCGCCAACAACAGCCATTGTTGAAAAGGTAATTATATTTCCTTCCTGTGTTTTTTTCTGAGTCTGCCTCCAAGCTCTTCTTTTTCCTCCTCCGAATTTTCCTTTTGCTTGCCCAATCATAAGCAATTCTGATTCCAGACTGATTAGAGATTCTACAATCTCCGGCTCGAGAATTTTTTTCCCGCTTTTTATTATCTTGTCAATATCTTTTTCTTTTCCTTCTTTAACTGACCTTCCCAGTTTTGTTTTAGGAACCCATGAATCTAAATAGACTTTCTCTCCTGTGTACTCTTTTTGTTCTTTTTTCTCCGCTAAAATATCTATTTTCCCTATTTCTTCCGGCAGTGCTTCAATATCTTGTTTTATTTCTTTTTCCGCCATTTTATATTCCCTCCTTTATTTTAGCAAGAACAATGCTTGATTTGTTGGTTGAATTTATTTTTTCTAATGAAGGAAGAATTTCTTTTTTATGAGAGACATTCAGCCCTGAGTCTATTGCTCCTTTAAGAAGAGCATAAATTCTTGAACCGTGAACATTTCTTGACAACCCTATATCAAGAATAACCTCTTCCGGCTTATCCTTGAGATTCTTTACCAAAAGAGATCCTGTGAGGTAGCAAGCGGCGAGAGTTTTAAGACTCCCATTTTTATTATCCGGCCAGCCTTTCTTTAATAGATCTTTTGACGTAGCACTCGCTATAACTTTATCCTGGGCGTGATCTGATTTTATAATTTGAGCCATGATATACTTGTTTGTTTTTCTTATTACTATGCGCGGCTTTTCTGATTTAAGCAGAGCTAATCTTGCTTTGTAATCTGTCTTTGCTTCTTTTCTTCTTCTTTTTAATGTTTTTGTCATTTTATGCTGCCCCCGAGATTGTTTCTTTTATGTGAGAAAGACTTCTAAAGTTTCTGTTCTTTATCTCTTTTCTTAGTTTTTTAAATTCTTCCTGTGAAATTTTGTTGTTTCTTTTTAGAGCTGACAGATATAATCTTAATTTTCTTGTCAGGGTTGCATACTCTTTCTTTGAATTGCTCTTTTTGTGCTTTATACTTCCGCTTCTTCTTCTACTCGTTCTTTTTTTTACTTTTCTTCTTCCTTTCTTTTCTATTATTATAATTGCCCCAGACTTATGCAGGTCTTTTATATCCTGCTTCGTTATTGCTTCTTTTATTTCACTCAGCCTTTGAGTGTTGAAAACTATTCTGGCTTTTCCTACGCCAAGCGTTCTTACAACAAGTGATTTTTTCTTCTCTAATTTCATTGCGCACCCTTAACATTTAATAATCTTATGTTCTTTTCTTTTGCTGATTTTATAATCTCCAGCTTCTTTTTTACACCTATTTTGGCGAGTATTCCTATAGACTCTTTATTTAGAGAGCTTAATTCCTTGAGATTATGAATTAATTTTGGCGTCAAATTGTTTATTTTTCCAGACTTATTTCTTTGAGATTTTGCGCCTACTGCTACCGAGGAGGGATAAGACTTTCTTTTTAGTCTCATCTTGCTATGTCTTCCTTTTGGTTTTCGCCAGATTCTTTTTTTCTTTCTTCTCTTACCAATTCTAAGATGCCGTGAGCTGTCCTGCCGAATAAATTTTCCCGGCATTATAATTCCCTTCCTGGTTTTTGAGTTATAAAAATTCCATCCTGATAAATTCTTCTGTCACGGCCTTTTATTTTTGTTGATTTCTCTAAATTTGCCGCTGTCTGACCAGCCGCTTCTTTATCAGATGAAGAAATTATAATCTGCTGCCCGTTTATTTTTACTTCAACATTCGGGAGTATTTTCGCATACCTTGATGTTTTTTCCCCTAGAAAGTTTCCTATTGAAATTTTGTCTCCTTCTAATTTTAATACCATTGGAAAATGAACGTTGCAAGCTTCTAATTTATAAATAAAGTTTTTTTGCAGCCCAGAGAGCATATTTTCAATATGCGCGGCAAACGACATGATTGTCTTGTAAGTGCTTTTGTTTCCTTTTTTACACTCGAATTTTAACTTGTTATTTTTGACCTGTATTTCAACTTCCGGGATAGTTATCTTTCTCTTTATGAATACAGAATCTTTTTCGCATTTTAGGAAATAGTTCGAATATTCGCAGTTGATTCCTTCCGGAATGTCTATTTCTTTTATAATTTTATTTTTCATCTTAGTAAATATATGCTATCAAGCTCCCCCCTATGTTTTTTTCTACAGCTGTTTGATGAGTCATAAGCCCGTTAGATGTTGAAATTATCAATATCCCTATGTTTTTTGCCGGTAAATATCTGCTTATATACCTCTCAATTTTACTTATTGATATTGTAAATCTTGGCTTTATTGCCCTGCAGTCATTTATTGTCCCTAATTTTATTTTGAGAGCTTTTCCATCTGTCTTGTACTCTTTGACATACTTTCTCATTTTGGCTATGGCTAATATTGAAAGAAGTAGTTTTGAGTGCCTTTTTATTTCTAACTCTTCTTTGCCTGCTTTCTTGGCGTTTATTATTTGGTTTAGTGCGTCTGAAACTATATCTTGTGACATTTTAACTGTATTTTTTGAAGCCTATTTCCTCCGCTATCTCGCGGAAACAATGCCGGCATAAATTTAGATTATATTGACTTAGATGGGAGCCATATCTTCCACAGCGTCCGCACTTCTTTACTGAAATACCTATCTTTCTTTCTTTCGGTCTGCAATTTCTTAAAAATTTCTGTAGGACTACAGGTTTGTTTTTAAGTTGCTTTGTTATTTTATTCCAATCGCTTGATGTCATTTTAGGTTATATTTGTGTTAAATTTTTCCTCCATGTATCCTATTATTTCTTCCTTGGAGACGTGCTGTTTTTTAGGCAGTTTCCCAAATTTTATTTTTTTTCTCCTTACTCTTACGCCTGCGCGGATAAAAGAGGCTGTTACATTAAGCCCACGTATGCCTATTTCTCTTTGATAGTCTATGCCTGGTATTTCTATATACTCTTTTATGCCAAAAGAAAAACTATTTTTTGTTATTTGGTCCTCGTCCAAGGAGTTTCCTATTGCTCCAAGAAGCTTTCTTAAAAGGTTTATTGCTTCTTTTCTTATTGTTACTCTTACTCCAACTTCCAGGCCTGGACGAACTCCAAAATCTGGAATTCTCTTTAGAGAGATTATCTTATGGGCTTTTCTCCCTGTCAAAAACTCTAATAATTTTTTTGATTTTTCTAAATCTGCCCCTGTTGCTCCGCAGCTAAGGACTATTTTTTCCAGCTTTATTTCTCTCATTGGATTTTTGGCTATTTTTTCCTTTAGTTTCTGTAATTTCATATTGTGACTATACTCCTTTTTTCTAATTCTACCAAGGCATCTTTTTCTTTTAGTTTTATTTCTACTTTGTTATTGACCACGCTGTTAATTCTGCCTGTGAATCCAATATATTTGCCAGAAATAATTATGCAATCTTTTCCTTCTTTCATCTGGACAGTTCTTTTTATTTTGCCTGATAAGTCTAAATAGAGAGAGTCTCCTATCTGGATTTTATTGTCAGCAATAATGTTGGAATTGTCATGAAGATTTATTTGCACTTTTTGTTTTTTCAGTATCTTTTTATTTATTACCTTGCATAATCTTTCTGAGGGATTTTTTGCTTCCTCCAGAGTAAATCTTCCATTCCTAGTTAAGGCAAGAACATAATTATTCCCAGCCTCCAATATGTTAAAAAGTCTTATGCTATCCCTATAATCTTTAACTATTCTCCCGTTTATTTTAAGAAGTTTTTGTTTTATCATTTCTTGCACTTCGCGGGCTGTTCTTGCCAAGTGCAACATGTCTCTTACTGCAGCCACAATTGTTACTGAATTTTTTATGTCTGAAAGAGGCCTGGCTACGTATTTTGTTCCCTTTCGAGGGATAGGTAATTTTTTTGTCACCTCACTTCTTGTTTGATGCATTTTCCTTTTGTTTCCTGTTTAGCGCTTGTATTCTTTCTTTATCCTCTAAGTTTAGGGATTGAATTTGAAGTACGCTTGGGGAGAAATGGACGTTTACTTTTGTGCCGTCCTTTTTTGATCTCTGCAGATTTTCAAGATTTACTCTCAGTCTTTTGAGGTCTATTGAAGATACTTTCTCTTTTCTTTTTTTGAAAGCTCCCCGCATGACAATAACCTCATCTCCTTTTCTCAAAGGAAGACTTCTTCTGCTGTATTTCTCTCTAAGCATTTTCGACAAATGGGCACTTAAAAATTTATGCTTTTTATGTAAGGGAGCATTTGCGCGGTATTTTATTTGCTTTCTTTTTTGCTTGCTAGAGAGCCAATTAGAAGAAAATGCTTTTCTCATATTAATAGCTCCCCACAACCTTTGTCATATTACAAATTGTGCAATTTTAGATACTTGGGCCCATCGCTCCTGCACTTCCCTAGCGACTGGACCCTTGACTTGCGTGCCTTTTGGATTTCCTTTTTCATCTTTCAATAAAACTGCCGCATTGTCCTCGAAACAAACTCTTTCTCCAGTTATTCTTTTATACGGTTTTTTCTGCCTTACTAATACTGCATCAAATACCTGGCCTTTCATGTCAGGCTTGCCTGCACGCACCGAGACTTTTATCCAATCTCCGACTTTTGCATACTGCTGCCTTCCTTTTTTTGATTTCCCGTGCTTTACTGAAACTATTCTTACAATTCTTGCTCCGCTATTGTCTGCTGCGACTAGCTGACTTCCGATATTCAGACCGCGAGTGATAGTTGCACTTATTGCCTTCATTTTTTTACCTCGCTAAAAGAGCGTATTTTTTTTGTGAATATGAAGTGTATTGTTCTGCTTAATGGCCTGCACTCCCTTATTTGAACATAGTCTCCTACTCCAACATCAGCGTTGTCTGGCAGGCGCGCATGCAGTCTTGTTCTTTTCTTAAGAAAACGCTCGAATTTTTTTATAAAGAGTGTTCTTTCAAATTCTACTGTTATTCGCTTGGGAAATTTTTTCTTTACGAAACCTTCGAAAATTCTTCCGCGAGCTCCAACTAGGTCCTTTATTTTCCCTTCTTTCTCTACTAAATGTTTCTTGTCTTTGCTCATTACTTCTCCATATGCTTGTTTGGTTAATCGCTGATTGTTTCTTCTGAAAAACCGAGTTTCACAAGAACCTGTTTTACCTTTACCTTGTGATCTCCTTGCAATTCGATAACGTTGTTTTTTACTGTTCCGCCGCAGGCTAGCTCTTCTTTTAGACGTTTTCCAATTGCTTTTACATCTATATGCTTGTCAAAACCCTCTACGAGTGTTATTTTTTTTCCGTATCTCCTCGTCTGGGTGCTCACCTTTATGCTTTGTTCGCTTTTTGCGATTTCCCTAAACACATCGGCTTCTGTTGGCAGACCGAATTCGTCTAGATTCATTATTTCTTTCTCAACTCCTCCCTTGTGGATTTGTTGAACATAATTAAGCGTGAAATTGCCCTTTTAATTTCTTTTGTTTTTGCATTTGACTTGTTTGCTGTAACATTTGCCTTTATAAGCTCTAATTTCAGCTCATTAAGCCGGTTATTTCTCTCATTCTCCCCCATATTTCGTATTTCTTTTGATTTTATAATTGCCATTTATTCTTCTGAGCTTCTCCTTTTTTTTGGTTTTTCCTTCTCGATCTTTTGAGATAATTCTTCATTGGTTGTTTTTATCTGGTTTGTGAGATTCTCGTTTATTATTATTCTGTCATGAATTACCGCGTCTGGGTGAAGTATGCTTACCTTGACTCCTACAACACCAGAGATTGTTGTTGCTTGAGATTGGGCTCTGTCAACAACCTTTGCAGGATCTCCTGTTTTCTTTAGATAACCTTGAGAAAATCTCCATGAGCGGGCGCGCTCGCTTGGAAGCTTGCCTGATAGAACTATTTCAGCTCCCATGGCGCCGGCTTTAATAATTTGCTGCAACATTTTATATGCTATAACCTTGAATTTTAGAGAACCTTTCCTCTCCAAAGAGATTGCTATTTCATCGGCTACTAATTGCGCGTCTAATAATGGCTCCATGATTTCCCTGATTTCGATATGAGGATTATCGAGTTTGAAACGCTTTTTTAGAAATCTTGTCAACTCTTCTATTCTTTCTCCTTTTCGCCCTATTACTATGCCTGGGCGACTTGTTGCTACTACTATTTTCTCTCCGATTGGAGTATACTCAATCATTACTTCACTTATTCTGCCTTTGCCTAGCTCGCTTTTTATGTATTCCCTTACTCCCAGCTCTTCCTTCTTGAATGTAACAAATTTTTTTTCTTCCATTATAATTCTTCCTTGGCTACAAATTCTTTTGCCTTTAATATAACATTTGTTCTTTTTGCATGCCTTCCCCCGCTTCTTGCTGGACGAGAAGCCCAAGTTGCTGAAGCAAAATATATTCTGGTTTTTTCTAAATCTAATCCATTGGTAATAGAATTTCCCCTCAACCCTTTTAGGAGGCTAATAAATTGTATCGAGGCATTTATAGGATAACGCCCAGACATCATTCCCTTCCTATGCGGAATCTCTCCTTTAAATGGCACTGCTTCCTTGAATTTAGAAACTCCTTCTAATTTTTTTATTGCTGAATTAATATCTTTATTTTTGATAAAACGACATAGATAGATGCTATGTTTTTTTGAGATAGGCAGAGACGCACCTCTGGCAATTGCTTCCTTTTTCTTTGCTTTTCTATTTACAAGCTTCTTTTCTTTTGCGTGCTCTTCTGGTTTTGTTTCTTCTGCCATTTTATTTCTTTTGCGCACGCGAACTCTTTGTCGCTCCTATGCCTGCGCTACCATGAACAATTTTTGATCTTGTTGGAGAGAATTCCCCTAATCTATGCCCTATCATCTCTGAAGAGACTACAACTTCCTGAAAATGCTTCCCGTTATAAACTGCGATTGTCAAACCAACTAATTTAGGCACTATTACCAGGTCCCTGCTATGTGTTTTTAGCTTCTTATTCCGGGATAACTTTTTTTCGCAGCGTTTTATGAATCTTTCTATTTTGTCGAAATTTCTAAGAACTGTTCTTCTGCTTCTTGAAGGAAGATATTTTGCTGATTCTCTTACATCCAGCTGCTTTAGGAATTCTATATCTTTTCCCCTGTATAATATTTCCTTTCCTTTTACTTCTTGGCTATTATGTGATTTCATTTTATCTTCTTCTACCTGTTCGTCTTGGTCTAATATGACCCACCTTGCTTCCTGGCGGAGCGTTTCTTTTTGCTATTTTTGACTTTATTCTTTTACCTCTTCCAGAACCGAAGGGATGGTCTACTGCGTTGAATTTGACTGCGGATGTTCTTGGCCAAAGCTTATTTCGCGATTTCATCTTGTAAAATTTCCCTCCTGCGCCAATAAACGGCTTTAATATTCTGCCTGTACCTGCAACTCTTCCGATTGTTGCTCTGCAATTTTCATTAACAATGATTTCTCTTTTATTCGGCAGAAGTATTGTTGAATTATTGCCCTGCGTTTTTAGGAGTATGGCTGATGTTCCAGCTGAGCGCATTATCTTTCCACCGTCGCCAGGATTATTTTCTATATTAAAAATTTGCGTGCCCGGGAGAATATTTTTTAGGAAGGTTATATTCCCTTCTTTTGGCTCTTTTCCTACTAGAATTTTTTGGCCTATAAAGGCATGATTAAATGCTGGTATAAAAAATATTTCGCTGTTGATTTTTAATTTTGCAAGCGGAGCTGTATGGCCTGCTGAATGAATAAGGTTTATGATTTCAGCTTCTCCTGAATTAGCTGGATAAGAAATTCTGTAATTAAAAGCGCTTTTTTTAGCCCTATAACTTAAACTTCCCTTTCCACGCGCTTGTTGAATTATTCTTTTTCCCATTTATATCATTCCCAGCTTAGTTGCTATATCAATCGCAGGATTCTCCTTTTTTAGCTTTATGTATGCATATTTTTTGTTCTGCCTAATTGAAGTTCTTATCTTTTCTATTTTGACTGAAAAAATTTTCTCGATTTCTTTTTTGATATCTGTTTTTGATTCTTTTCTTCCGCATGTGAAGGTTAGAGTGTTCTCTATGTCTATTAGTTTTACTGCTTTTTCCGAGGTTATTGGCTTAAGCAACATTTTCTAATTCCTCCAATGAGCTTTTTGTGAAGAGTGTTAGTCTGCCAAGAGGGTATAAATCCTGAACTGTTAATTCTTTTGGTGTTCTAATCTCAAGACCGCGCATTTTTGTTTTTTCTTTTGAGGATATTATAAAGAGCACTCCTGCATTGGATTTGTATTTTCTACCGCGCATTTTTCCTTTGCCTGGGCGTATTGATTTCTGTTTGAAAGCATGAGCAAAATTTTCTCCTAATATTATTTTTAAAGCGCTTTTCAACTCTTTTGTTTTTTTTGGGAGAGATTCAATTATTATCGGTGCTGTTGATAGAGTTTTTATTGTTTCATATCTCTTTTTTACATAATCCTGGCTTGCTGTGGCTGCAATGGCAGAATACATGGCTATTTTAATTTCCTTCTTGTTTATTTTTTTTATCTGTGAGTTTATTTTAGGAGGATGGGCTCTTCTTCCTCCTCTTGTGCTAGAGACTGTTGCACCTACCCAATAAAATTGTGTTCCACGACGCCACATTGTTTTTCTTGGAACTCTTGAGATTCCTTTTCCATAATGCCCTCCCCAAGTATGCCTTCTGTGGCTTATTCTTCCTGAAGCAGAATATTTTTTTCCCGCATACGTATTTGGAGAATACGGCTGGGATGATTTAGCTGCCTCGAGATATTTTGCAACTATGTCTTCTCTTATCGTTATGTTAAAAATTTCTGGGAGTTCTACCTGACCTTGTTTGGAGCCATCTTGATTAAATAATTGCACCTTCATTTTGTTAAAACCTCTACAAATTCATATTTCTTTTTGAGCTGAGTTTTTGACGGCCTAAATGGAGGAGTTATTAAAAGAGGGCGCTTTGCCGGACCTTGAACAGAACCTTTAACAATCAAATAAGAGGTTTTTATATTTCCATAATTTTTAAATCCTGTTGGAGGGTTTATGTTTTTTTCTGAGATCTTTCCTGAGGCGATGAGATTTGAATTATATGTAATTCTTGAGAAGAAGCCTAACTGGCCGGCCATTGGCGTTCTGAATGTAACGCGGGCTGGATGCCATGGGCCGAGACTTCCTGGGCGGCGAATTCCTTTTTCGGATTTATGCTGTTTCAAAGTTATTCCGAATCTTTTTACTGGCCCTTGGAATCCCTTGCCTATTGTCACACCGCGGATGTCAAGAATCTTGTATTTTAGAAAATCTGAGAGAGATATCTCTTTTCCAATGAACTCTTTAACAAAATCTAATTTACTTTCTGATGAGATGGCTATTTCCAATATATCCGGGGTTTTTTTTATAGTTGTTTGTTTTGGAATTGAATAAACAATAATTTTAATGTCATCATAATCCTGAGGTATTTCAGATAGAGATTTTTGCTGTTTAGGAGCTCTTAATTTTCTTTTTAATTCTTTATCATTTGAGACAGCTAATTCTTTTATTATCCTGTTGTTTTTATAAAACCTAACTGAATAAATTTTCATATTCGGCGCTTCGAGAACTGTAACTGGAATAGCTATCTGTTTTTTATAACTCATTGATTTTTCCGCTTGGTCCCGGACAATTGCAGTGGCCATGCCAACTTTGTAAACAATAAAACCAAGAATGCCTTCACCTTTTACAGGAGCCCAGTTTACACTATGCAAAACTTTAGCTGCTCGCTTGCGAGGATAAAACTGCAAGCTTCCACTTCTCGGACGGCTTAACTTCGACATTTCTTATTATCATTGAGTAAAGTGCAACTCCACTTTGTTTATTTACGTGATTATTCTATTAGATTCTTAGAAGAAAGTGTTTTTTGGGTTTTTAAAGGTTTTTGTGGTTTGTTTTTGATTAAAAGATGTTTTGTCATTGAACTTTAGATTGTTGAAATAGTTAAAAATACATCCAAAATATATAAATATAAGTACATATAGTTATATAGATAAAAATAGTAAGAAGAAAATGGCAAAACAAATTCAAATTAATTCTGAGTTAAGCGTTGAGGAGTTGCTAAAACAAAGCGAGTTGTTGATTAAGAAAAGTGATGTCAATAACGAACATATAAAAGAACAGTTGAAAAGAATGAAAAAGAAAAGCAAGGAAGTTGAGAGAAGAATATCTCTACTTCTTTAACTTGATATTATTTTTTATTATATAATCAGAAAGTTTTTTTATTTGTTTTTTTAGCCCTTCGTTTTCTTCAAGAAGAGAGTAGTTAAATCCTTCAGTTTCCTCTTTTATATGTCTTTCGATAGTATATAAATCTCTAAGCTCTCTATCTCTACTGTCCATAGTCAACTTTTGTAATGCTGCTGTTGTCACAACTATCAGAGCAATAAACCAACCCATAAAACTATTCTTTGCGGATTATATTGTAAAAGAAGAATAAGAATAAATTGTTGGATAAAATAAGATAGGATAAAAGATATATCGAAAAAGGAATAATTATTATGAAAAAAATTTCTTATAAATCTCCATAACATCCCAATTATAACCCAGATGGCTAAAATTAAAACAGCCCATATAGAAACCCAAATAAAAAAGTCTTCCATAAATCTTACCTTTTTCACGACTTAAAAGGAATTTGTCTTCTAAATAGTATATTTTAGAATTATAGCATTTATGTACTGTGTATTGTGACGCTAATATTTAGTATAAACTAATTTCTTCAAATATTATATATAAAGAAATTACCGCAAAAGAAAGGACTTGGAATATTTAATAAAAATCTAATTTAATTCTACCAGTATTTGTTTTTGTTGCAAGAATATAGGGTTGTTTTCCTTTTACTGATTTAACAAGAAGTCTTACTTGGTGTAACGAAGGTCTGGCAGTTGTGCATTTACATTCAACAAGATAAGTTTTGTTTCCTTTCTTTGCTAACCAGTCATAGTGCCTTGATTTCGCTTTAGAAACAGTATATCCCTTAGCTCTTAATGCTTTTCTAACTTTTAACTCGAAAGCCCTGCCTTTCTCCTTAATGTTTTTTCTTATTAGAGGATTGCTAAACTTTATAGGTCTTAATTTGACAGGGGGAATTCTTATTGAATTAAAACCAAATTGCCCTCTTTTATCCATTAATCTCTATTGTTCTCTGATTATTTAAACTTGCAGTGGATAATCAAACACCAGCCGAAAGCGACAGGAGAGCAAGAAATGGTTAAAACAACCGAAGATTAGACATCACCACTGATGTTAAATACAAATATCATCCTTGTCTCGGCATTCCTTGCTACAATAGCTGGAATTGGCCCATCGACCTATTCTCCTTTTAGGTATTGGTTCCCTGCAGACATCGCAATAGAATCCTGAACTTACCTGCCCCGTGTACTTCCCTGAAGATATTACTTCTCCTTTTTCTACTCTTTTTGTTTTTTCTTCTAGATCTTCTTCTACCATGTTTTATCCTGGTGTCTGAGATATTTGTATATAATCTTAATCTTCCTGCTCGATTCGCGGCGCGAGAACAAAAGAAAGCACGACTTGGCCGGTATGGAAGTCTAACCTCAGAGGATGACTATCTGAAAAGCTTAAAGTTGCTCTTGAAGAGATCTTGGCTCCCTTTGCGAATTTTGCCAAATACTCCAAGGAATAGCGGGCAGAACTATTTCCGGAGTGTATTTCAATTTCATCTGAAGAGAATTCTATACTTGCTGAATTTAGTCCATGTGCTTCTGCAACAAATTTATTCGGCTCAGCGATAAATGTGCATGCATCTGAAACAACTGCACAGTCTTCTATTACTTCAAGCAGGGACTCTGAATTCATGTGAATAACTGAGTTGAATTCCCATTGTGGAAGAGGCTTTTCTTCTGCATCTATCTCAATTAAAGCTAAAGAGAAGTCTCTCCTTATTCTGTCGTAGACTCCCAGGCGGAGGGTGTTCTCCTTTCTCTCTAAAGTTAGAGAAGTGCCTGGCTTGCATCTTCTTAAAACCGCTTTTAAACTGTCTAAGTTAACTCCTAACTCTTCCTCTTTATCAAGATTAAACTCTGAAAAAAGAGCAGAGGGTATTTTAAAATAAACCATTGCTACATTCGCAGGATCTATAGCTGTCAGACTTATGCCATCAGAAACAACTTTTATTCTTACTTCTGTAACTAGCTCTGAAATAATGGTTATTATATCTGAAAAGATTCTTGGGTTCTCTAGTTTTAACAACATTTTCTTAGACGGATGTTTTAACTTTTAAAGATTTGTATACCTTGGATATATGTTCGCCTGGTGTATAATAAACCATATAAAGAATTCTACTTTTATAGAATATGGAAGAAAAGGAAAAGAGGATTAGAGCAATAACTAATTTGTATTATTCAAATAAGAAACTACAAGAGAGTATTGTTGATTTTTCTAAAAACAGGGAGGTTGTGCCGAGGTATTTTGAGCAGTTTGGGAAAAGGCCAGATAGTATTCAATATGAGTCTGATGTGATTGGACTTGTGAGAAAAGGAGCAACTTCTTTTCATGCTTCTGAAGAATTATGGGAGGATGTATTCAAGCTAGATTCTGAGATGACAGTCGGCGAATCTAATAGCTTAAGAAAATCCTGGGATCTGCTGATTGATGTGGATTCTCCATTTCTTGACTGCTCGAAGATTGCTACTCGCTTGATTATTGAGGCTCTTGAGCAGCATGGAATTAAGAGGTATGGCGTAAAGTTCTCGGGAAGCAAGGGATTCCATATTATTGTCTCAGGAAAAGCTTTTCTTGAGGAATATGAAGGTTATAAAACAAAAGAAATGTTTCCTGAATGGGCGAGGGCTATTTCAGAGTACTTGATGAATTATATAAAGAAAGATTATAATAAAGAGATTGGAAAGATTCTAAGTGAGGATGATATTTTAAGAAGGACTAGACTGACTAAAAAAGATATTTCTGGATTTTATTGTAAAAATTGCGGGAAAAAGGCAATCAATGGAATTATTGTTAATTTGGTTTGTAATGTCTGCGGAATGAAAGTTGAAAAAAAAGACAGTAAGACATCTAAGAGAAGATTGAAATGCCTGAATTCCTCATGTGCAGGGATTCTGAATGATGAAGACAGCCGGGAATACTATTATTGTGAAAACTGCAAGGATCCTGATAATAAAAATTTTCAATTGGATTATGAAAGGCATCCTGAAAATTTTGAGAAAGTTATGGGTATTGACGCTGAAGAAATTGCATCTTTAGACCTGGTTTTAGTTGCACCAAGACATTTGTTTAGAATGCCCTATTCTCTGCATGAAAAAACTGCCTTGGCAAGTGTTGTTTTAAGTAAAAATGAACTAAACAAATTTGAGATAAAACATGCGGATCCTCTTAGAGTAGCTATTAAAGATTTTCTGCCAGATAATTATCCTGGAGAGGGAAGCAGGATTTTAAACAGCGCTGTTGAATGGAAAAAGCTAGTTGATATTCGGGAGGATAAAATTGAGAAAAAAAGATATGAAGATTATAAGTATGAAGAGTTGAAATTTGATGATGTTGATGAAAGTTTTTTTCCAGAACCTATTAAAAAATTGCTAAATGGTTTGGAGGATGGAAAAAAACGCGGGCTTTTTGTATTAATAACCTTTCTTAGAAATCTGGGTTTTTCTCCTGATAAAATCAATAAAAGAATTAGAGAGTGGAATGAAAAAAATAAGCCTCCTCTGAAAGAAGGGTACATTAGAAGCCAGATTGAATGGCATTTGAAACAAAAGAGAAAGATTCTGCCGCCGAATTATGATAATGACGGCTTTTATCGAGATTTGGGATTGATTGACAAGAAACCAGATACGAAAAATCCATTGGTGGATGTTAAGAGAAATTTGAAACGCATAGTCTAGAGAACATTTTTAAATATGTATTGCATTTGAATAATATGAAAAAGAGGATTATATTAGGTTTTATTATTTTACTGTTTGCAGGACTTTTTGGTGTTTATGCACAGGAGAATGAAGCAGAAAATATCAATAGAGCGTTAGTGTGCTTGGATAAAAGAGTAAATGAAAGCTCCTCTTTGTCTTTGGAAGAAGCAAGTTTCTCTGCTCTGGCAGGAGTTCCAAATAAAAAGGTTAGTGATACAATAGAATTGCAAAAGAGCGCGAATGATGGATGCTGGCCTAAAGCTGGATGTAAAATCAAAGAAACTTCCCAGGCTATTCTCGCTTATAAAAAACTTGGAAATAATACTGATAAATCAATTGACTGGCTTTATACGAAAAATGGAACTACAAATGAATTGAGATGGTACTTGCAGATAACGATTGATAAAAACGAGCAGGCACAATGCAGTATTTTTTATGGAGATTCTGAGAGAACTATCTCTATTGGCCAGGATATGAAACTGAACGGAGATGCTGGAAGCTGTCTTGAGATTAGCCCTTCAGGATATTGGCTTATAATAAAGCCTGATTGTGTCGATAAAGAATATGTGGTTTCGTGTGATAAAGATTTTAAGACGAATTTTTTATATGAGAAAGATTCTGGAGGGACAATTTATGTTTCTGCTAAAACAAGCGGGTCTGCTGCAAAAGGGAGAACCAACCAGAAAATAAGCGCCAAGTGCTTTAAAGAGGGAAGTTCGTGCGACTATGAAGCGAGCCTGTGGGCAACAACTGCTTTGTATGCACAAGGAAAAAAAATTGATATTTACATTCCATATCTTCTTGCTTTTGCGTCTGATAATGAAAAATTCTTTCCGAGCGCATTTTTAAGGCATATAATAGGCGGCAGGAAAGGACTGGAACATTATACAGATATACTTCAAAGCAGAAAACTTGGAGGGTTCTGGGAAATGCCAAACACACCCTATAATAAATATTATGATACAAGTCTTGGTTTGATCGGTTTGGGAGGAGGAAAAGCCTCTGGCGCAGAAGATAGTTTGTCTTATTTGTTTGACCAGCAATTGGAAAGCGGATGCTGGAACAGCAACAACATAAGAGATACAGCTTTTATTATTTATTCAGCTAGATGGTTGAGAGCTAGTGAGCAAGGCGATGATGGAGATGATGAAGTTCCAGGTCCAAAACCAATAGATGATAATCCTCCTAATGTTTCTGATGGGAATATTAGCGGGGGAGATGTTCCTGGCATATATGATCCGACAATTTTGACTGATTGCGAGATTGAAGGATATTATTGCGCGCCAAATTTAGTTGCGTGCCTTGATTCTGGAGGAGATGTACTGCCTGAGGATAGATATGCTTGCGCTAGTTTTGCAGAGAAGTGCTGCACAAAAGAAGTTGTTGAAATAAGCAATAGCTGCGCTGAACTTGTTGGGCAGGTGTGCAGAAGCAATGAGAAATGCTCTATTGGAACTGTTTCTTCATCTGATGGAGAATGCTGTTTAGGAGCTTGCGAGCTGGAAGAAAAAGAAAGTGAGCCTGGAGAAGGGAGCGGGGGAGACGGAGAGCAGACTAAATCCAGCGGAAACTTAAGGATTATTATTATTGTTCTGATAATTCTGATAATTCTTGTTTTAGTCGGAATTGTTTTTAGAAATAAGATTAGAGTTTGGTGGTTTAAGTTTAGAGGAAAAGCAAAGTCCTCGCCTATGCAGAGGCCTCCTCCTGGCGGACCACCCCTCCTTGGAAGTCCTAGGGCTCTTCCTGGAAGTTTTTCTCCTAGAATATTTCAGCCTGCAAGAAGAGCTCCAGTAACAAGACCTGCTGGGAGAGCTATTAGCGAGAGAGAAAAAGAAATGGAAGAAACACTTAAGAAATTAAAGAAAATAAGCGGATAACGAGCGATTTATTTAGTTTCTTTCTTTTCGCCCTTTCCTTTTTTTGGAAGAAGGGATTTTAGGTTCTCATTAATCTCTTCTATGTTCCTTGAGATTTTTCTTATGTAACTAGCTTGTTTAAACTCTTTTATGAATTGAACTATTTTTATTATAATAAGCAGTGAAATATACATCAAAACTAAAATTGCTGCGCTTCTTGCCAGATGTATCAATGAAGTTAGTTTAAGAGTTAAATCTGGCGGGAACAGGTTGACTGTGTCTTTCAATAACTCTGATGAATTGATATCAGCCATTTATACAACATAAGAAAAGAGGGTTTATATTCGTTTTGTTTGGGTTTCTTTGAGGATAGGATTTATATAAAGAAATGATTTTATTTAGAGATGAAAATCAGTGTTATTTTATTGTTCGTTTTTATTATGTTATTTGCCTATATGGAGAAGGCTTCCTCTGTAACTTCAAACTTAAAGGAGATTTATGCTCCGAGAGAAACTGCTATTGCAGAATTATCAGGAACTATACTAGAGCAAATAACAAAAGAGCAGGTTAAGTTAAAGAGGGGACATGTGGATGTTGCATTTGATTATGACATTAAAAAACTAGGAGATAAGTATTATTTCTGGTTTATTGCACCAAATAGCCAGAATAGCTATACTTTTACAATAGAGGACATGATTGTCTTTGATAATGGGGAAAATAAAGTTATGGACTACCAAGAGAGTTTCTCTGTTGAAGGAGAGAGCGTAGATTATTCAATAAAGCCGGGATTTGTGCTGAGTGATAAAGATTTTGAGATAACTGCTACAGTTTATGAGGACTTCAATAAAGTAATAAACTCTGATTTTCCTGAGACAAGAGAATTTGAACTTAAGCCTGGGGAGAACAAGCTAAAATTCTCCATAGAAAAAGTTTCTGGAGCTAAATTTGTTCCTATAAAAATTGGGAGATATAATGTTCCCGGGTATATTCTTGGAAATTATTCTTATGGCTTGAACGCCAGAGCTAATCAAAGTTTGCCAGGCAATATAAGTAATACAAACGATTCTGTAATTGAAATAAATGAGAGCGAAGAGCCTCCACCACTTTATATTCAAAAAGAAGAACTATTATTTGAATTCTTTCCAAAGATAATTGAAATAAATTATATAGAAGGCGGAAAACTCCCTGTTTATCAAATAGGGATTATAAACAAAGGAAGAAATATAGACAGAATTTTTTTTCAGTACAATAACGATATTTTCTCTATTTTAACCGGAGAGAACGAAACAATAAACTCAAATGAAACGAAGTATTTTAATCTGAGCTTGAAAAATGCTGAAGGAGATATGAAAGAGGTTGTTACAGCTAAATCAGAGAACAGCAGTTCTTACTTGCTAGTAAAATTAAAGTCTGTTAAAAATGAGAGTGAGAGCGGGGCTAAATATTTTAAGAGCAATACTACCGGAGGGAAAGAAATGTATTACTGCAGCGAGCTGCTTGGAGTAAAGTGCAGCGCAGATGAAATATGCTCTGGAGAGGAAGTTAATAGTCTTGATAATTTGTGCTGTATTGGAAAATGTGAAAAAGAGCCAGCGAGCAGCGGTAAATCTTGGGCAGGATATTTGATTATTGGAATTGTTATTCTAGTCATTCTGATAATATTCTTTAAGTACAGAAAATCAAAATCTGGCTCTGGGAGCCCTATACCAAAGAAGATATTTGACATAGAGAAAAATCTACCTTAGCTTCTTTTTGCGCTTTGTTTTTTTAATGTCTTTGCTGTCCTGATTGCTTGAGAATAATTCCGGGGAAATCTCCTGCAACTTTTTAAGCAGGACATCTTTTTCAATTAATGCTTTTTTTGTTATTGCGTCGTAATCATGGAGTCTTTGAACTAATAAGTTTCCGAGAGTGTTTAGTTCTGTGTTTGCGAGAGCTATTTTTTCCGGATGGATTATTTCTATGTGGGAAGGCATATACGCAAATAGTATACCGAAATAGTTTTCTAGAGAGTCTAATTCCAGCTCAATTTCTGCGAAAGCTGTGAATAAATCTTTGGAATCCTGTATTTGAACCGGCTCGTGGCAGTTTTTATTAAGCAATTTTACGCCTTTTTCTGAGCCAAGACGCTCAATTAAAATATCCAGACCTTCTTTTACGTGCTCTGGGGGGCGACCTAATATTTCTATTACGAGAACGACGCTTAATTTCTCCATTTTTTTTATGATGGAAAGAGCATTTTTAAACATTCTTACCAGCGTTTTAGAAACAGGAAAATAATCAGTAAAACAGAGAAAACAGCAAAACTGTACATGATTGCTAACCTTGTTTTTTCTTGTTTTGTAGAGAGAACATCTTTTTCACTCTTAACTTGACTCTTGCCTGTCTTGAGAATTATTTTTTCTGTACTTTCTGGGGGTATTTTCTTATTTATAGTTAAATCTTCAACTTTTTGCGATACGTTCCCGGATATTGAGGGTTTTATTTTTTCCTTTTTCTCTGTTTCTTTATAATTCTCTTTTGTTTTTTGCTCTTTTTCTTCTTTATTAGTTGATTGTTCTTGCTCTTCCTGAGAAGAGTATAGAGGGCTGACTTCAATCGGGCTGCATACTTCGGATATTTTTTCATTTGGAGAGAGCGTCTTTCTTAGACGCACACAAAGCTGAGATTCTCCAACAAAATGCGAGAGTATTTTGAATTCTATTTTATTAGGATAAGCTGAAGACAAATAACTAAATGGACTTCTCCATTTCTCCCCATCATAAATTTCGGAAAATTCTTTCGTATGCTTGTTTACAAATATTTTTACATCATAGGATTCTTCTGGAGGAGGAGCTGAGCTTATGGAAACTGTAAATTCTTTATTTTGTTCAACCTGTTTTGGATAGTTTATATCGAATTCTAATGAGGACACTAGGCTTAGCTGCAATAGAATAAGAAAAATAATCTTAATAGCCGTAAGACTGATGATGCACGAGATTGTTTTTTTCATCGAAGACATATAATGTATCCCTATCATTGTTCCAAATATTCTGTTTTGATTTCCAGAACAAATTTGTTTCTGTATTTGCACCACTTTTAGAGTGAATGTTTATCTCATCTATTGATAAATTGCCAAATTTATATTCTTTTCTACTCTCGTCTGTTAAATACCAATTTTTTATATATATTTTTCCGCATTTGCTTTTTAGGTAGATTACTTCATCTTTCTGGTCTATTTTTGCGCTTAGGCAGTTATAATAAGGTGATTTTTTCCAAAGGCCTCTTGAGTTCTCTACAGCTTCTTCTTCTGCTTCATTGAATTCTTTAGTTTCTGCCTCATCAACAAGAAACTTTTTTGCCAATCCTAAAGAGACTATTTCTAAGTTTAGATAATTCGGAGAGTATACCCTTGCCAGAGTCCTGCCGTATTTTTCTGTTTCTAATTCTTCTATTTCAACTGTTTTATTTTCCAGTTTTTTTAGAAAAGACAAGGCTTCTTGATAACCCGGGTTATTTTTCTCAGGTGTATTGATATTTAACAAACGAATTGTTGTTCCTTCTTCTGTTATTAATGTGTCTCCGTCTATAACACGCGTTATAATCAGTGGCTTACGAACGGATTTATTAATTGAGCCAAGAAGAGAGACATTGAGCGAGATAAACAGCGTTATCAATAGGGATAAAATTAAAGCATGTGAGGACTTCATAAGGCATCGTTTAAGGCGATAATGTGCTTCTGTGCTTTAACTGAGTCATAGAATCTTTTTAAATCATCGTGAGTTAGCTCAAGTGTTTCTGTATTTATATTCGGGTGGAAACCGACTATTTTTGCGTCCCAAACTTCATTGTCAAGTGCAAGGATTGTTTTATTTGAGTAAATTATCGCAAATATAGATACGCTTCCAGGCATTACATGGAGTTCTCTGAATAATTCTTCAGGAGAAGCGAATATCAATTCTTTTATTAGGAAATATTTTTTTAATCGCCCGATATTCAGGCGCTTTTCTCCGGGCAGACTAATCAGGTAGTAATTATTATTTTCGTCTTTGAGAAATAGACTTTTTGTGCTTAATCCAGGGATTTTCTGCTTTATTTTTTTTGACTCTTCCACTGTAAAAACAGGAGGATGTTTATGAATCTTGTAATTTATATGATATTTTTTTAAATAAGAGAGCAGAGCTTTTTCCATTCTATTTTTTATAGATTTAGATTAATATATGTTTGCAGCGAATTGTTTATATACATAAGATTTTATTTTTAGCAATGAAGAAAGAAAAACAAAAGAAGGAAGAGAATTACGACTTTATTATTCTAGGGGCTGGTGTGAGCGGGCTTGCTGCTGGAATGTACGGTGCCAGATTGGGCTTGAAAAGCCTTGTTTTGGGTGCAACGCACGGCTCTGAACTGCCTGTAGGTGGAGTTATTACAACTACGAATGTTGTAGAGAACTATCCTGGATTTATTAGATTAACCGGAACAGAACTTGCGGATAAAATAAAAGATCATGCCCTGGATTATGAATTAGTCAGCATAAAAGAAGAGAAAGTGGAGAGTGTTGAAAAGAAGGGCAATTTGTTTTTTGTAAAGAGTGATAAAGAATGCTACAAAGGAAAAACTATTTTGTTTGCTACTGGAACAAAATGGAAAAGACTAGAAGTTCCTGGAAGCAGAGAGTTTGAGAACAGGGGTGTTGCATACTGCGCTTTATGTGATGGGCCGTTATTCAAGAATAAAATAGTTGCAGTGATTGGCGGCTCTGATTCTGCAGCTAAAGATGCATTATTACTAGCAGAGCATGTAAAAAAAGTGTATATTATTTATAGAGGTGAAAAAATACATCCTGAACCGATTAATATGGAAAGAATTGAATCAAATAAAAAGATTGAGATTATTAATAATACAAATGTTGTTGAGATAAAAGGAGAGCAGTTTGTCAGAAGCGCTGTTCTGGACAGAGCATATAAAGATAAAAAAGAAATTGAGTTGGACGGAGTATTTGTTGCTATCGGGCATGTTGTTTTATCTGAACTGGCTAAACCCCTTGGTGTTAAATTAAACGCCAAGGGAGAGATTGTGATTGATCACAAAACTTCTGAGACAAATATCCCGGGAATATTTGCTGGGGGGGATGTTGCTGATAAGCAGTTCAAGCAAGCAATAACTGGTGTTGCTGAGGGATGCACTGCAGCTTATTCTGCCTATGAGTTTATAACGAAAAATAAAGTAGAGAGCAGTTAATTCTTCAATAAATATTTAAAGAGAGGGTGGCATTTAAAAGAATGAATAATGAGAAAAAAAGAGGTTTGTCTCCGGTTATTGCAAGTGTTCTTCTTATTTTATTGGCAGTTATTCTGGCTGTTATTGTCTTTATATGGGCTAAGAGTTTTATAGGAGAGTCAATAACAAAAGGGGAAAGAAAAATAGACTTCTCTTGTGAAGAAGTAAGTTTCAGGGGGGAAGCTTACGGCGGGCAAATCCACATTGAGAATACTGGAACAATTCCGCTTTATGGAATAGAAATTCTTAAGAAAAATTTATTCAGAGAGGCAATCCAAACAGAGATTCTTGAGCAGAATGTGATAACTGGAGAAAGTGTTAGTGTTGATGCTCCAAGTTTAAATAATGGTGACGAGATTATTGTCGTGCCTGTTTTATTAGGCGAGGGTGAAGATTACAAGAAAGCCTATGTTTGCGATAAAGATTATGGTATAGAGGTAATAGTAGAACCTTAAAATGATTGATGGCAAAAAGGCATTATCCCAGATTGTTGCAGTAGTTTTTATTATTTTATTGACAGTTAGCAGTGTGATGATTGTTGCAGAATTTGCTGTGCCGTTTGTAAAAAAGAACTTATATGCCAGCAGTGAGTGTATTGCTTATAAAGAATATTTTAAATTTGATGAAGATTCTGGATTTAGTTGTTTAGATGCGCCTAGTGGAGAGTATAAGATAAGTGTTTTGGCTAAAGCTGATGATTCTGATAATAATATCGCTGGATTTAAACTTGTTTATAGCGATGGAAATTTATTTCAGGCAGTTGATGTTCTGGAAGGAAACAGCCCGGGAAGTATAAAAATGCTTTCAGATTCAAGCAAGAATATAGAAATACCGAAAACTGGAGAGACTAGAAGCTATCTTTATACATCTAGTAATTTGTATTACTCTGTTGAAGTTGTTCCTGTATTAAAGTCTGGAAGGGTTTGTGGAAAAACAGATTATATAAAAATAAAGAGTTCATGCTAAAAATGAAAAAGAGCAAGGTTGGGCAAGTTTGGATAGAGACAGTCCTGTATACTTTAATCGGCTTAAGTTTAATAGGAATTATATTAGCGATAGTTCTGCCAAAAATAAGCGAAGCGAAAGATAGAATTGTTATTGAGCAGACAATGGAATCTTTGAATGTTCTGGATGAAAAAATAAATGATGTTATTGACCGAGGTCCTGGGAATGTCAGAATAATCCCTGAGTTTAAGATAAAACGAGGAAGTCTTTATATTGATGGCCTGAATGACAAGATTGTATTTAAGCTGGATGAGTTAAAAAAACCTTATTCTGAGCCGAATGTTCAAGTGCAATCCGGGAAGTTTAAGGTTTTCTCTGAGGAAAAGAAAAAAGGAGATAATAACCTTACTATTACTCTTGAGTATAGTGGAAAAATTGATCTCGCTTATGAAACAAGTAATAAAGAAAAAAAGCTTTCTGCTGCGGGAATTCCGTACAAGCTGTCTATAGAGAATTTGGGGGTTTCTAACAGCTTATTGCAAATAAATATTGAAGAAATATCTAGAGGATAGGTTTAAATAAAATATTTGTTTATTGTAAATATGAGCTTCCAAATTAATCTTAATCCGTCTATTCCACCGCTTCCAAAGTATGACAATAAAAAGAAAATCAATGTAAGATACATGCTTATGCCTCCTTATGCTTCTACACATATCTACTGGAATACGAAATTGAATGAGCTGGTGTATGAATTGGAAGAGCCGATTATCAATGATTATGAGAAAAAGGTTCTTGAAAAAATTGAAAGCGCGATGTTGGAATTAATTAATGTAAATGTTGCAGTGGAAAAAACTGTTGAGGCAACTTCTGATTACATAGACAAAACAGCCAGACTGCTGATTAACGAGCTAAATATAAAAATTTCCAAAGACAGCTATAGCAAGATATTTTATTATCTTTTTAGGGATTTTATTGGGATGAATGAGGTTGATCCGTTATTAAAAGATTATTTTATAGAGGATATTGAGTGCAATGGAGCTTCAACTCCTATTTTTGTTATTCATCGAGTTTATAGAAATTTAAGAACAAATGTTATCTTTAATGATATTGATAAGCTCGCTAGTTTTGTTGAGAAACTTGCCCAAAGATCTGGGAGGTATGTGTCGTATGCGCAGCCTTTGCTTGATGGAACTCTGCCAGATGGCTCAAGAGTTAATGCTACTTTTACAAAGGATGTTTCTTCAAGAGGACCTAGTTTCAGCATAAGAAAATTTACAAAAATACCCTGGACCCCGATACAGCTTCTTGGGTTAAGAACTTTAAGCCCTGAGATTCTCGCTTATTTTTGGATATTGATAGAAAATAAAGCAAATATACTTATCTCTGGAAGTACTGCAAGCGGGAAAACCACTTTATTAAATGCCCTTGCTTTTTTTATACCTCCTGAAGCGAGAGTTGTTTCTTTGGAAGATACTCGGGAGATTAATCTGCCTAGAGAAAACTGGCTGCCTTCTGTTGCAAGAACATCTATAGGAATTGGAAAAGTCGGACAAGTTGATTTATTTGATATATTAAAGAGTTCTTTCAGGCAAAACCCTGATTACTTAATTGTTGGAGAAGTCAGAGGAAAAGAAGCATATGTTCTATTCCAAGGCATGGCTTCTGGGCATGCATCTATAAGCACAATGCATGCTGATTCTGTTGATACCTTGGTGAGAAGACTTCAAACCCCTCCAATTAACTTGTCGCCTACCCTTGTCAACTCTTTAGATTGTGTTTTAATTGCGACGCATGCAATAGTCAATGGGCAGGAAACAAGAAAGGTTAGAGAAGTTGTTGAGATTGTTAATGTTAACAGGGATGGAACTGCTTTAGTCAACTCGCCATTTAAATGGGATCCCTCTAAAGATACTTTTTACTATAAAAGACAAAGCAAGGTTTTTGAAAAAATTGCAGCTAAAACCGGCGTTTCTGTTGAGAAACTCCAGAGAGATCTTGATGTTAGGTCCAGGTTATTGTATGAGATGTATAAAAGAAAAATTTTTGGATTTGACCAAGTTGGAGGGATTGTAAACGAATATTATAAAAATCCTGTAGAAATTTTGAGCAGATATAATATTCAAGGATAATTGAAAGATATATAAACATTTTATAACTTTTAGATTTATGAAAAAAGAGGAAATTCTTATTTTGGCCCAGCTTTTGACTGCTATAAAAGACAGCATAGTAAAATTAGAGGAAGCGCAAAAACAAAAAGATTCTGAGCAGATGGCTCTTGCTAAAAAAGAGATTTTAAACTTTCAAAGACAAATAGACGAGATTTTATGATAGATGAATTGAAAAATAATGTTAGAACTGAAATAGGAATACTCAGAGAAATATCAAATTACACGAGGAGTCTGGAATATGTGAGCGAGCATGAAAAATCTCTTTTGATTGGCTCAATAGTTTCTTTAGAGAAGACTATAAAAATAATAAATGCCTCTATTCCAAAACTGCTGAAAGATATTGAGATAACAAAAAAGCTTCCTTCTGACAGTGCCAAGCCGAGGAGTGCGAGATTTAGTTTTGAGAGAATAAAATTCAAGAGAAGCGACAGGAGCCTTGAGGTCGTACTAGACAGAAGAGATAAGGAGAAATTCCTGCGCGAGCTGAGCATAGGCGAGAACCTGCTTAGGAAGATTAAAAAGAAGAGACGCGAGGAAAAAGAGGTATATACAGAATTTAAGGTTGGCAGAGGATATTTTAAGCTGGCAAACAAATTCTTCTTTGACAGGGCAGATATTTTGATAAAAAAAGGGTATTTTAAGAACTTGTCTGTTGAATTAAAAAAATCCAATCTTGATTTGCTGCTGGAGTCTTATGTCGCAGTTATACTTCTCTCCAGCTTTCTTACTTTAGTCTTATCCATTTTTGCAGTTGTGTTTTTTTTCTTTTTTGATTTTGCGCCTGGATTTCCTTTTTTCGAGTTTTTTAATGGAAGCTACTTGCTAAGATTCGCAAAGATATTCTGGATACCTTTTGTATCGCCGGTGCTTGTTTTTCTTATTCTTTATGTTTACCCTTCTACTGAGAAAAAATCTCTCCAAAGAAGAATAGATATTGAGCTGCCGTTTGCAGTAATACATATGAGCGCCATATCCGGGTCAGGCATTGAGCCAAGCGAGATATTTAGAATAATAGGACTAAACAGGGAGTATCCTTACTTGAGGAAGGAGATAAGGAAGGTCTTGAATCAGATTAATTTATATGGATATGATTTGATTACTGCCTTAAACAATGCTTCTATTAGCACGCCTAGTGAAAAATTGTCTGAATTGTTTTCCGGGTTATCAACAACAATAACTTCCGGGGCGAGCTTGCCTGAATTTTTTGAGAAAAGAGCTGAAACTTTGCTATTAAATTACAGGCTTGACAGAGAGAAATACACTAAAACTGCTGAGACTTTTCTTGATATCTATATCAGCCTGGTTATAGCTGCTCCAATGGTTTTCTTACTGCTTTTTATTATGATTATGCTTGCTGGATTTAATGTCGGCCTTAGTTCGTTGCAGTTATCTCTCTTGGTTATTCTGGGAGTAGCATTATTAAATATTCTTTTCCTTATACTGTTGCATTTGAGGCAGCCAACTTATTAAAATGAGATTGAAAAAAATGCATTGGTTTGGAATAATAATTGCAGTTGTAGTTGTGATAGTTGACCTTATATTCTTTTTTAATGATGAAAGAATGCTATTCTTTTTGATTGGAATCGCATGGGGGATAGCTGCTCTCCCTTTTGTTGTAGGCCTTACACTTGAGAATAAAAAAGAGCAACAGATAAATGAGATGTTCTTGGAGTTCACGCGCAATCTTGCTGAGAGTGTTTCTACTGGGACTCCTATAAGCCGGAGCGTCATTAACATTAGGAAAAAAAATTATGGTGTTTTGAATCCTTATTTAACAAAACTTTCTAATCAAATAGAGCTTGGTGTTTCAGTTGACGTGGCTTTGCAGAACTTTTCCAGTGATGTCAACAGCTCTGTTATAAAAAGGGCTGTTGCCTTGATAAGAGAAGCTGAGAAGGCCGGAGGGGAGATAGATTATATTCTTGACTCAACTGCCAAATCAATATCTGAGGTTGAAAAGCTTAAGAAAGAAAGAAAGTCTGCAATTTATAATCTAGTGGTTCAGGGATATGTAATATTCTTTTTGTTTTTAGGGATAATACTTGTTATGGAGTTCAGGATTATTCCTCTGACAAGCGGTATAGGAGGGATAGGAGGATTTGACTTTAGTGTAAGCAGTCTTGAGCAGCAGAGCAGTTCTGAAGAGATTGCGAGTTCGACAGAACAGTTTAGCAAATCTTTTTTATATCTTATTTTGGCACAGGGGTTTTTTATAGGCCTAACGATAGGAAAACTTGCTGAAGGATCTATTAAGAGCGGAATTAAACATTCTTTTATCCTTATGACAATAGCTTTTCTCGTTTCTACAGGATCAAAGCTGTTCTTATCAACGCCGAGTGCTTAATTTATCACAAAACCCTCTTGTTTACCACACTAAAGTGCGCTGTTCGGGGTTTTGGGAGAACCGGGAAAAATCGACATTAACTAACTCTAACCTCTAGATTGAAGATTTTTCACGTGTATTGATGAGGTAGAATATTTCATTGTCTGACTGGAATGTTTCAAATTTCATATTTAATTCTGCCAGTATTCTTTCAAACCATATTCTTTTTGGCTTTGACATTGGTCTTCCTGAGAGTTTTTTTGTTGGAAAGCTGACAAGGATATATTTACACTTGATATTGGATAAAATATTTTTTGTGAGGGATTTATTATTTTTTGATACAAGGTCTATTACTTTAAATAACAGGCATAAATCTGCCTTTGGGAGGTCATCTTTTATTGCTCTTATATCATAAACAAAAGTTCTTCCGTTTATTTTGTTTTGCGCGAAATACGACTCTATTAGGGATAGCTCATCTTCTTTTATGTCTGAAGCATAATACTTTATTTTTTTATCTGATAGAGCTATAGGATTTAATCCGCATCCTAAGTCTAAAATTGATTTAATCTTTAAGTTTTTTATCATCTTCTTTAAAGAGGGATAAAAATCAATTCTTTCTGAAGTTGATGAATGCGTTCTTAATAAATTTTCTAATTCTTTATTGTTAAGAAATTTTAATCTATGTTTTACGCCTCTTTGGTATTGCCCTGACAAAGTTCTGAGCTTTGCCCGTATTTCTTTTATTATTATTTTTAACTGTTTTTCTCTTAATTCGGGAAGGTTTATTCCTCTTTTTTTTATGTAATTGCTGAGATGCTCCTCTACAATTGAATTTGTAATTCCTGAGAGCTCTTTCTTTGATTTTATCTTTCTTATAATCTCTTCATTTGTGTTCATTTATATAATCAGGATGTAAAGATTAAAAAACTTGACATTCTATGCTTGGCAATGAAGAAAAGAGGAATCAGCCATGTAGAGATTATTTTGTCGTTTATTATTTTTGCAGGGGCCGTGGGATTCGCACTTTATTTCTTCAGCCCTTTTGACAGCAACCGCTTAATTGACAGCTCAATAGATTATGTTTTTAGAGAAATAAATAGAAACGCAGGTGTTGAAGTTGAGAGCTATTTTGTTAGAATTGACTGCAGTAAAGTTATTATTCCTGGATCTGATTGCACGGCTCATTTAATCCAGATTGGAGGATTTCTTTTTGCAATAAATCTCCCTGGAATTGGCACTGGCAGGAATCCAGATGGTGAGAGAAGTGATGGAACTCCTATAGACTCTAAACGAACTGGGGATTTAATATATGTCAAACCTACTTCTGGCATATGGACAGATACAGAGGTTATTATAATAAGGTTTAGTGAAGAATTTTCTAATGATGCTATAGCTGATGGTCCGCATGGAGAAGTGGGCTATGAGATACTATCCTCGAAGATTGGAGAGTATTTATCTGAAAAAAAGCTTGAGCAATTGAAAGTAGATTACACAACTGATTATGCAACCTTTAAAGGAGCGAGTGGATTCAATATCCCAAATAGAGTTGATTTTGGCTTCTCAGTTATATTTAGTGATGGCAATAGCATTGTTGCCCAGAGGAACATTCCTGATAATATTGAAACTTACTCAATCACAAAAAGAGTGGAAATTTTAAGAAAATACGGGGGAATTGAATTTGCTGATTTGACTGTTACAATATGGTAGACAAAATGGGAGTTGCAAGAATTGCAGAGGCAATGATATCTATAATGATTATTTTTGGAGTTATTATTTTCTTTTATTATCAAAGAAGTTCTGGTGAGGAGGACTTGTCTGATATTATCCCCCCTGTTTTAGAGGAGATTGCCAAAGACAGAGTTTTAAGAGAGAGCGTATGCAATGATAATCCAACAAGTGTGACTACTATAACCCCTTTTTTAAATAACAGAATAAACAGCGCTGCTTTTGATTATAGCTTTGATATATGTGATTTGGGAGCTCCTTGCGTATTAGCAATAACATCCAGCGGGCAGGTTTATTCCAGCGAGAGGGTGATTAGTGCTTGCCCTAACATAGCTAATTATGCGCCAAAAAAAGTTAAAATTTCTGTTTGGAAAAAATAATCTCGTCTGGATAATCTTTATAAAGTTTAATTCTCTATGATAGGGATGAAGAGGTTTTGTTTAATACTGGCTTTTATAAGCGTGTTTATTATCTTTGCGAGTTTTGCTTCTGCGCAGACGACTTGCAGCTCTTCTTCTCAAATAATGTTCAAGATATCTGGTGCTGCGAATGCGCATGCTGGAACTGCCATCGGCAGTTCATATAATGGAGAGGTATGCTTTGATAATTATTTTTCTGGCAGTGTTGGAGGAGGATCAAATACTATGTTGAAGTTGAGCGCCAGCACAAATGCGCATGCTGAAGGACCTAGTGGATCGATTTATAATACTCTGGTAACCTATGGGGATTTAGTGTGTGAATTAAGGAGCGATAAATGTGAGGGATATACTCTTGGAGGAGACAAAAGTTCTTTTATTGTTTCTTTATCTTCTAATACGAATGCGCATGTTGCACTAAGCAATAGGTATCCTAATAGCTTGTGCTGCGTTAGTCCTGGAGATACTCCAATTTGCGATTATGACAGTAGCTGTGAAAGCGGGGAGAATCCAAATAATTGCCCGCATGATTGTCCTCTTACGAGTAGTTGTGGTGATGGTGTTGTTGATCCTGGAGAGAGTTGCGATGGAAGTAGTTTAGGAGTGAATGACTGCACAACTATCGGGGGCGGATTTACTGGGGGCACTCTTGGATGCACTGCCTTATGCGCGTTTGATACTTCGCAATGTACTGGAGGTGGTCCTCCTCCAGGAGGCGGAGGGGGAGTTTGCAGTCCTACAACATATGATTCTGGAGGAAATACTTATCCTATATCAAGCTGCGATGATTATAATAAAGTAAGCAGTGATGCAAATGTGAATAAAAACGCCTGCGAGAAAGATTGTTATGGTGTAAATATTAAAGACCCTTTGAATAGACAAACAGCTACTGCTGGAGGAGCTTGTGTGTGGAAAGCAAGTGATAATAAATGCGTTTATTCTAAGACAACTGGCAGTGGTCCGACGGCAATAACGTGCTCTATCTTTCCTGTTGGAGCGATACCAGAATGTACAGAAGGACAGACAAGCAGAAATGTTGTATATGAGTCTGAACCAGATGGTTGTGATGCTGGTTGTGGTGTTGATCAACTTTGCGATATCGATGTGCCATGCCCGAGAGTTCTCCAATTGCCGTTTTTCAGCGGATTTAGTTTTGTTTTGAGCTTGTCAATTTTGTTTGTTGTATACTTGTTTTATTCAATGAAAAGAAAATGAAAAGAAAAGTTTTAATTATTATTTGTATGTTTTTTCTTGTATTGCTAGCTGGAGGAGCATTTGCTGCCGGAAATTTTAATTATAATGAAAATGGCTCGAGAATTGAAAAAAATTATTTAGAAGGAGAGGTTGTTAGAGGAGTTATTAATATTAGCTTCTCAGAGCAGAGGAATTCTGAATTCACTAGTAATTTTAACGGCACAAAGAAACTTTTAGAGGTGTTAAACCTTTCCGGATATGCTTTTGGAAGAGACTTCTTTTGCGAGCCATTTAATTGCGAAAGAGGTTATGTTGAGCTTGATGGAACCGGGGCAGAAAGCGCACTAATTTCTTTAGGAAGCAATAAAAAATTGTATGGGTTTAAGCTGAACGGAGAGAAAGTATCTGTTAGCAGTATGAAATTTGATATAAACAGTGAAACAAGCCAGAGCAGCTGCACAAATCAGCTTTATCTTGATATGTTCAATGATTTAGAAGCTGACTTTTTTAATACAAATGCCGGAGAAGTATGCGAGACAGAGCAAATTAATTATGGGTGTTTTAGAGATGATGGAAACATAGAAGGGAGCGCTATAATTGATAGTACTGGATATTGCGAAAAAATAAAATTAAAGGCAGCTCCAGGATATAAAGTCGGGGCTAAGATTCAGAAAGAAGGAAGCGGAGGAAGACTCCAATTTAAAATGTATAATCTAAGCGGAACATATTCCGGCGGTTTTGAAGTTGGCGATCCTCAAGCAGGAGATGTTAGTGTAAATATAAAGTATCATCCTAAAAAGCAAGTAGAAGAGGGTTATGTTTGTGTTAGTGACAGTGATAACTCTGGAAAGTTTAAGATAAGATTCAGGGGAGCCGATGATTCGTGCGGAAGAACAGGACATCCTGCAACTCCAGGCACAGGACCAAATTTTGATTATGAGATTTATGCTGTTCCTTTGAAATATGCTCCAATTGGAACGATAAATTTTGATGAAGCAGTATACAAAAACCTGAATGGACAGGAGCTTGTAAAAGATGTTAATGGTTATCTTACTAGGGTTTACAATAATAATTGCTCAAATGGATGCGTTATTCCTATTGGGCTCTGGGGAGCTGATAATGGAATAGCAATCAGCAATGTAAAGATTATATATAAAAGAGAAAACGTCGCGCTTGAAGAAAAGAATATCTTTGAGATAACAAACAAAGATTCTTCAATCAGTTCAAAACATCTTCTTTTAAGTCTAGAGAAAATGAAATTTGAGGTTCCAAACAGAGATGGAAACCATGATTTTCTTCTTTATCTGGATGGAGAGAAAATTCTTAATGAAACAGTAAATGTTGATGTTGGATTTGATTTTAGCGTTAGTCCTAGAGTTATACTTGTTGGATATAAAACTTTATTCAGAGCAATCAGTGCAGAAGAAATAGTTTCATCATCTTGGAAGTTTGGGGATGGAGGAGGCGAAGTGAAAGGCAATAAAAATGAGGCAGAGTACGCTTATATGAAAGAGGGAGAGTTTATAATTGAAGTTTCTGCCAGCAATGCTGCAGGAGAGAGCTCCACTAAGAAATTCAAGGTTATTGTTGGAGAGCCAAGAACATCTGCAAATATCACAATAGTGAAATATGAGACTAGAATAAAAGATGTTGAGGGAGATATAAATTCCCTTCCAGGATGGATTGGAAAAGAGATTAAAAAAGAAATAAAACTAGACGAGAGTTCGTCTTCCTTGACAAAGATAAAAAATGAATTCTCGAGTTTGAAAAGTGATGCTAAAACAGAGGCATACTCAAAGATATTAGATTCTCTTATTAAAATGGATATACCTTATTCTGTTTATATAAGCAAACGCGGAAGCCTTCCTGGGGAGATTGGATTTAATAATATTGACACAAGCATTATAGAGGAAATATCAGGAAGCGAGGGAGGGGAAGAATTAGAGAATAATATTATTGCATGGATGGATGATAATTATGATTTTGAGATTGATTTTGAGATTTTCTCTATTAAAGAAGATTATGCAGAGAGAGATATATTCGGAAAATATAAAATTTCATTGGAGCAGAAAGCTGCGCAGAACGAGCAGTCGTATTTAGTTATAAATTACCCGAGGGATTCTATAATTTTCATGAGAGATTATGGTGCGGGATATCTCAGCGACGGAAGCGCAGTTTATATCCCAATTGGAGAGTCTGGAGAACCCGGCGAGATAGAATTTCTGGCTGGGGGGGAAGTTCCTAACGTTGATGAGCTGGGGATATACTTATCTCCTAGGAGTGATAAATTTGGCGGAGACAAGCCTCTGGGAGAGGTATACAGGTGGAAGTTTCCTTGGAAATTTTATAATATAAGCATGCTCTTTATTTTGTTGGGAACGCTTATTTTGTATATTATTCTCCAGGAGTGGTATAAGAGATATTATGAAAAAAGATTATTTAAAAATCCTGATGACCTATATAATATTCTGAATTTTGTTTATAACTCCAGAAAGTTTGGATTAAAGGACGACGAAATTAAAAGCAAGCTGGGAGAGAAGAAATGGAAGAGGGAGCAAGCAACTTATGCTTTTAGGAAAATTGCCGGAAAGAGAACGGGAATGTGGGAAATACCCCTATTTAAGTTCTTAGAAAACAGGAAAGTCAGACAAGAACTTGAAAGGAAACAAGGGGTTCCTCTAGACGCAAGATTTATTAAAAGACCATCTCTCTAATTCAGATGCTGGAGATTATAAAAAAGATTTCGAAGAGAATAATCGGTAATTTTTTTAGAAGAAAAGATAATATAAAAATAGGGTTTTATGGGCCCCCCAATTCTGGAAAGACTAGTCTGGCAAATAGGATATGCAAAGATTGGGTGGGCGAAGAAATGGGAAAAGTCAGCAATGTGCCGCATGAAACAAGGAATGTCCAGATTAAAGAGCAAGTTAAAATAAAAAACAAGGGCAAAAATTTAATGTTTAAGATAGTTGATACGCCGGGGATAGCTACTAAGATAGATTATGAAGATTTCTTAAAATATGGAATGAAAAAAAGCGATGCGAAAAAGAGAGCCAAGGAGGCTACGCAGGGGATTATAGAATCTATAAAGTGGCTAGATGATATGGACGCAGTTATTGTTGTTCTAGACTCAACGCAGAATCCCTATTCTCAGGTGAATATAACAATAATAGGGAATCTTATCGCTAGAAAGATTCCTGTTTTAATTGCTGCGAACAAGATTGATCTTAAAAAAGCAGACATAAAAAAAATTGAAAGTGCTTTTCCGGAATACAAAGTTGTTGGAATTTCAGCTAGAGACGGGACGAATATTGAGGAATTTTACGGGTCTTTATTTAAATTGTCAAAAGAGGTATAAAGATAAGAGGTAAAAGAGATGAAAAGAATAAGGGGTCTTAGCTTGCATGTAATTCCGTTTTCAGAGGTGCAAAAACTTTCTATAGGGGAGCGTGTAAAAAAAATATTGAACCTTGTTTTAGGCAATAAAATAGTGATATTGCACGGCAGATTAAGGCCTGAAGAGGAAGCTAGGCTTATAGAGGATACTATGGCTCTTGTTGACCATATCAAAAGCTTTAAGGGAATTGAGCTTGCAGTTATTGAACCGAATATTAAAGGGAAGAATATCCTGATTAAAATGAAACATGGCCTGGCAAAAAGACTTGTTGGTGATAACAGCTGTTTGAGTGTTATTGGACCTGCTTCAGTGATAAAAGAGATTAAAAGAGACCCGAGAAAACTAGAGTTATGGCTGAATTAGAGGTTTTTTATTTAGAACATCTAAATGTTTATTAATAAGATATTGTTTTTTAAGATATGCCCTACAAATGTGTTCATTGCTCGGAAGTATATGAAGATGGCTCTAGTCAGGTTTTGTCTGGATGTGACGGCTGCAGAGGCAAGTTTTTCTTCTACATTAAACCAGAGCAAGTAGAAAAAATTAAAGAGTATAAAGAGGAGGACCTGGAGCTGAGCTCTTCTGAAAAAAAACAGATTGAAAAAGATGTGAGAGATATTTCTGGCATTGAAGATGAGGAAACTCCTGTTTTTTTGGACTTTGAGAGTGTAAAGATTATTAAGCCTGGAAAATACCTTTTAGACTTGGGAAATTTATTTGCCATTAATAAACCAAGAGTATATAAGCTGGAAGATGGAAAATACATAGTTGATCTTTCTTCAAAACTAAGAAGAGAATAATTAAAAATAAGAGAATAATTAAAAATAAGAGATTATTGGTATAATCATGAAGATTAAATTGTTTTTGAAAAAGTTGGATTTTGGCCTTGAAAAAAAAGAGATTTCAGAAATTAGAAAAAGAGCCAATTATTTTGTGGAGATGATTAAGAAGTCTATTTCTAGAAATGGTATTGATGCAGATGTCTTTGTAGGAGGAAGTTTTGCTAAGGGGACTATAACAAAGAATCAAGAGTATGATATTGATATTTTTGTCAGATTCGGCTGGAAGTATGAGTCTTTGTCGGATATTCTGGAGGGACTCTTAAGAGATGTTGGAAAAAGTATGAAGATATCTATTTTTAGGATGCATGGAAGCAGAGATTATTTTAGATTTGATGCTGGAGATAGAATTAGCTTTGAGATAATTCCTGTTGTTCGAATTAAGAAAGTCAGGGAAGCAAGAAATGTTACTGATCTTAGTTATTTTCATGTTAATTATGTTAAAAGAAATCTTAACAAGAACATTGCAAGAGAAATCAATCTTGCAAAGAAGTTCTGCAAGGCCCGGAGAGTTTATGGAGCTGAATCCTATATAAATGGATTTTCAGGATATGGCCTGGAATGCCTGATTATTTATTATAAGTCGTTTGAGAAAATGATTCGCGAGCTTGTCAAAATAAAAGAAAGAATTGTTATAGATCCTGCAAAACATTACAAAAAAAAGGAGAATGTTTTTTATGAGATGAACGAAAGCAAGTTAAATGGGCCTATAATTCTAGTTGATCCCACGTGGAAAGAGCGCAACGTTCTTGCAGCTCTTAATTGGGAGAGTTTTATGAAGTTTCAGAGCGATTGCAAAAGATTCCTGAAAAATCCTTCTGGGAAATTTTTTGAATTTGAGAGTATAGACGAGAAAAAAATTCTTGAGTTTGCCAAGAGCAAGAAAGCTGAATTTGTTCATGTTATTCTGGAAACAAACAGGCAGGAAGGAGATATTGCCGGGACAAAACTGAAGAAATTTGCGCAGTTCTTAGAGCGGGAGATTTCTAAATATTTTGAAGTTTTGAGCAAGGAGTTCTCTTATTCTCTAGGCCGAAAGGCTGATTTTTATATTGTTGCCAAATCCAAAAGAGAGATTATTAGGATCGGCCCTCCAAAAGAAATGAAAAAAGGCGCGTCTGAATTTAGGAAGAAAAATAAAAATGTTTTCGAGAAAAATGGTATATTACATGCTAAAGTCAGGGTGGATTTTAGCACCCGGGAATTTCTGGAAAAGTTCAGCAGAGAGGAAAAAAAGAAGATTAATGAAATGAGCATAACAAACCTCACTGTGAAGACTTAGATCTGTATCTTACTGGCTATTGCTTCTTATTTCTTATTGAATTTTCAATTATTCCGCGAAGTGATTCTGCAAAAAACTGAGAGTTAAGCCAGACTCCTATTTCTTCTTCTGAATTCTCAGGGGTTATCATAAACAATACTTCTGACTTATCAGCGATATACAAGCGAGCGTTAGAGTCTATGGCACTTATTTTTAATTCTGATTTTAGAGAAGATTTCTTTAGCTTTTCTGGGGAGCCTGAAAGAGCTATCTTTATTTTTACATTATTTTTTACAGCAGTGTCTAAAGCAGGCACTAATACTCTGCTTTTATCCTCAAAGTCAACGGTAGAGGTTGCAATAAAAACTTCTCTCTTTGCGTTTTCTATCATCTCGCGCAACTTTGATATGATATTCGAGCGACCTTTTAGCGAGCCAGCTATTTCATGAGGTTTGATTGGGGAGATTCCGGTTGTATGGAGCTTCTCTAGCTCTATATACTCTACACTTTCTTTTATATTTGAAAGGTTTTTTACTCTGTCCTGCGCCTCTTGAAGAGTGTTTGACTTTATTTTCTCCAGCACTTCTGTTGGCTTAACTGCTATGTACTTTACAGGCTTTCCTATCTTAACAATCGAGAATCCGCGTTTTTCTAATGATTCTAGAACGTCGTAGGTTCTAGACCTTGGAACGCCTGAAAGTTCTGCTACTTCGCCTGCTGAAGCAATGCCTTTTGAAAGCAGAGCTATCCAAACTTTAGTTTCGTAAATATTTAGATTAAAGTATTCCTTTATTCTCTTTACGAGTTCTTGTTTTATTATCATATAGGGGCAACATAAAATAGAGTATATAAAGCTTTCTATTTGTGATTATTATTAAGTTACAACATATTACTTAAGAATTAATGACGGAGAGGATTTAAATTAAATTTGCTAGAGCCAAAGCAATAAAACATCCTGCAGTGATAAAGGGCATTGCTGGGTAAAACTTCCCTTTTTTTGAGAAGAAGAAAAGGACTGCAAGAGCAAGTGTTGCGCCAATGGAAATTATTAAGGCTGGCAATATTCCAAGTTGTCTGAACACTATTCCGGCCAGGATTATTGGAAAAACAACATCTCCTCCTCCAAGAATTGCAATACTTACTTTAACTTTTTTGCCCTTGAGTTTCTGGGTTTTTGATTTTGATAGTTTTGATATAATCTCCCTTTCTTTTTTTCCTAGATAAGGAACAAAAAATCCTGAGAATATTCTGAGTTTGTTTATCTGATATTTCGCCATTTTTTGCATTATTCCAGAATGCCAAACAGCATAGATGTCATAAATTGAGATTATTATTAATAACATTATTATTGCTGTTAGAGGATGCGTTGTCCATGAAAAAATTAAAGCGATGAATATTGCTCCAATGCCCGGGTAGATTAACAATTCTGTCAGATTGTGGACTATTATGTTTCTTTTAAAAATTTTTATGTAAGAGAGAGGCAAAGAAATTAGGAGAGCTATTAATGAAGCGAAAGGCTTGCCAGAGAAGGGAGCGTTTAATGTTATTCCAATTGCCAGAGCGACGACAAAAAAGAACCATACTCTAAATAAAGTTTCTGCATTATACTTCATTAGAATAAACATTATGATAATTGCGAATGAGAAAGCTAGAATAAATGAGAAAACCATGCTGGCTGCACTCTTTTGTTTTATATCTGGAGGAGGGTCCATGCCGTAAGGAAGATTGTAAGAAGTTATATTTACTAAATTTCCTGCTGAGTCTGTGATTTGTTTAACCTGAGGAGAATACTGGCTTGTTATGAACAATCCTATAAGCTGGGCTAGAAAAAACATTAGCAAGAGAATAAGTGTTATTTTAATAGAATGTTTCATTGTCTTATCTGGAGCAGGGCGTTTTTAATTGTTTTGATTATTTTAGCCGTATTGTTTCTAAATTTCTTGGAGCGATTGTCTCTATTTTGTTCGCGCGGTAAATTGAAGAAGCTAAATCCAGACATTTTGACGCTTCGCCGTGATTCAGTATTATTTTTTTTGGTCTTGGAATCATCCTGCTCACATATTGCATGAGTTCGTTTCTTCCAGAGTGCGCGGATAGACCGTATAATGTTTCAACTCTAAGATTTACTTTTACTCTTTCATGGCCATAATCTTTGCCTAATGTTACTTCTTTATCGCCATCTTTTATCTGGCGGCCTAATGAGCCAATAGGCTGGTAGCACGCGAAGGCAATCAAATTTTTTGGATTGTCTGCGAAATTTCTGAAATATTCTACTGATGCCCCGCCAACAAGCATTCCAGATGTTGCAATAATAATGCACGTTCCTCCCTCTAAAACATTTTTTCTTTCTGCTGAACTGCCAATTCTTTTGAATATATCTGAAAGAAAAGGATTATTGTCCTGGAAAATCTGGCTTCTGACACTTGAACTTAGAAAATCTGGATAAGCTGTATGGATTGCGTTTATATCCCATATCATACCATCTATGTATACAGGAATCTGGGGCAACTCTCCGGTTCTAATTGCTTCTTCTACTCTCAGCATTGTTTCCTGGGCATGTCCCAAGCCTAGTTCTGGAAGTAGAATCTTTCCTTTTTTCTCGATTGTTTCTTTCACCATTTCTATAAATCTCGATTCTGTTTCTTGCCTTGGTGGCAGAATATCTTGTTTTGCTCCGTAGGTTGATTCTAATTGAAGAGTTTCTACTCTTGGAAAACGGTTTGCAGCCATATCTAAAAGACGGCTTTTTGCATATTTTGTGTCTGCACTATAAACAAAATTGTGCAGACCATTTCCAATGTTGATATGCACTTGGGCTGAGCCAAGGACATGACCTGCGTTATAGAAAGTTATTCTTATGTCTGGAGTTATGTCTGTAACTTCGTTGTATTCAAGGCATATAGAATGCCGAACCATTTCTTTTATGTCCTCTGCCTTATAGAGAGGAAACTCTGCTTTTTTGTAAGCAACGCCAATCAAATCAAGCTGAAGTAAAGCAGATATGTCGCGAGTTGGAGCTGTTAAGTAGACTGGCCCGCGATAGCCCATCTTGTATAAATACGGGATTAATCCTGAATGATCTAAATGAGCGTGTGAAAGTACTATTGCGTCTATTGTGTTTATATCTCCTATTTCTGAGACATCAAGATAGGGAAATTTTTCAGGGCCTTCTGAAATTGCAGGATCTATTCCGCAGTCCAATAAAACTTTTGAATTTGGTGTATGTAAAAGCAGACACGAACGACCGACTTGCCTGCCGCTTCCGAGAAATGTAATCCTTACCCACATATCTTTCTTTTCAGGGTTCCAATCATTGTAAATTTTTTTTCCTATGTCATTTAAAAATTTTCTTCGATAATTGTTGTTTGCATATAAAACCGAGCGAATTTTTTCTGTTATTTTTGAGGGTATTGCCGGGCTTCTTTGCACAAATGGCAACCAAAAAGTTGATTTTTTTACATCTGAAAGAATCGCCCCCTGTTTTCCGATTACCAGCCCTGGTTTTTTTGCCTCTATAATCACAATGCTTCTTTGAACATCGAAAATTGTATTTGTTATTTCTGCTTCTGGAGGAACAAGGGCTCTAATTGTTTTTTCTGTATCCTCTTCTGATGCAAGAATTGTTCTGTCAGCTCTTAATTCTATTCTTTTTTTTATTTTTGAAACTGCCTTTTTTATCTGCTCCTCGCCATTTTTGAAAAAATCTTTGTCTTCGGTATATAGAACTATGTTTGCTCCCTCAAATACTGCTTCTGTTACAACTTTTGGGGGTAATTCTTCTTTAATTGTTTTTAAGATGTCTGCCATTATTATAAGCGAGTTTTCTTTTTATTTAAAATGAGGTACAATCTCCTCAGAAACTACGTGTTTTATGCCTTCAGGAGTTATTGTTAAGACGTCTATTCCATTTCCTGAACCAACATCTCTTTGTGTTGAAGATTTCAAACATTCTTTTGCAAGCTCTACTCCCTCTTTTAGTGTAATTCCTTTTTTATATTGTCTTTCTAGTAATCCTAAAATAAAGGGCATTCCAGAGCTGAAATTCGCATCATAATCTTCTACTTGGTAAATCCCGCCAGCTGGCTCTATTGTATACATTTCTGTTGAGCCGTCCTCATTGTAGCCTGCAAGCAATGTACCAACTATATTTGGTATCATTGAAGGAGTTCTTATATTCCTATAAGTCATAAGGCCAAACAAATTTGCAGCTTCCTTAACTGTCGGCTGAGAACGTGTTTTTAATTCCTTTAGTTTTAATTCTGCTGCAAGAATTTTTTGGCTTAACTCTATATCTGAAGCTACTCCTGTTCCTGCTACAGCTATAAAATCATTAACCTGGACTGCCTTCCGCGTATTTTTTGACATTATAAGATTGCCTGCAGTAGCTCTTCTATCAGCCCCGAGAACAAGTCCATCTTTGCAGACAATTCCGACTATGCTTGTACCAGATTTCAATACATTCTTAGAAATTTCTTCGCTTGTCAGGTTCATGTTAATAAGAACTGTTGTTTAAAGGAAGATATTATTTAGTATTTAAGCTTTTTGTTTTTTTAGCTTGCTTTGACAGCTAAATAAACCTGGTGAGCCCCCTCGACTATAGATGTATCTTCTTCTTTGGTTATTCTGATAACATGGTCAACAAAACTTTCTATTTTCTGCTCGTGACTGACCATTATTAACTGCTCTACGTTTAATTCTTCTAGAATATCCCTTATCTTCATTATCTGTGTCTCTGAAAATCCGTCTGTCGGCTCATCAAGAATTATTACCCCTTTTGTTTCTATTTTGCTTAAAATAGAATTAATTATCTGATTTAATGCCAGTCTATAGGCAAGTGCGACTGCTGTTCTTTCTCCACCTGAAAGAAAGTCATAGTCTATTTCTGCCCCCCCCTGTATGATTATCGGAGTAAAGTTCTCGTCTATTCTAGAATCAAACGCATTTTCAGGAACCAGGAGGAGAAACCATTTTCTAAAGAGATTTGAAAATTCATTTCTTAGTTTTAAGAGTATGTTTCGCTCTGTAAACTCAATTAGATTCATAAACAGAGAAGAGAACCATTCTATTATTTCGTTTATTTCATTAAGCTTGTTTTTTATCTCTTCTTTTTTATTTATTGAATCTTCAAGGGCATTGATATCCTTGATAGATAATTCAATCTCTTTTCTATATCCGGCTAAAGAAATCTCCAGGTTTTTCTCGTCTAATAGAGCTTGTTTAACCTCTGACAGCTTTTTATTAAAGAGAGTTTCTGTAAGGGAATATTTCAGAACACTCTCCTTTAAGTCACTAGAATGCTTCTGAAGAAAAATTATGTCTTTTTCTAATTCTTCCCTCTCGCTGATGAAAGTTTGCAACTTAATCTTTGATTTTTCAAGAAATTCAATTCTGGATTTTAGAATCTCTAATTTTATCCTGTTGTTTTCCAAATAACTGATTTCTTTTTTAATTTGCTCTGTTTGGTTTTTTATTTCTAATATATTTACTCCGAGACTTGACAGCTCCTCTTTTGTCCTTGAGAGCTTTGACTCTGATTCATTTAATATATTGTGCTTGTAAGTTTCTGAAACGTCCTGAAGACAAGTAGGGCATATATCTATACTGAAAATGCGCTCTTTTTTTTCTAATGTTTCGTTTCTTTCTTTTTCAAGAGAGTTTATCCTGCTGTTTAACTCCATGTAAGAAGAGGCGGATTCTTCTAATTTTTTTTTGCGAAGATTGAGCTTATTGGATAATTCGGAGTATTCTTCTTCCTTAAACTGGTCTTTTTCATCCAGTATTGTCTTTTCTAACTCAATTATTTGTTTTGATACTGAGTAAAGAGCATCTTTTTTTGCTGAAACTAGAATCTTTGCTTTTTCTATTTCTCTTTCTAAATTCTTTTTCTCTTCTAATTTTCTTTCTAAATCTTTTAATTCAAATTCAGAATATTGGGATTTTTTTGTTTTTTCCTGCAGCTCGGATTCTTTTTCTTTTGTTTTTTCCTCTAGCAATATCAGACTTGCTCTTTTTGATTTCAGATTCTCCTTGTCCTCCTCTATTGTTTTTATTCTTGCTTGCATGATTTTTAGCTCTGTTTTAAGATTAGTCAGCAAGATTGATACGTTTTCTCTTATCCTCTTATATTTTTCAATTCCGAAAATGTGCCTAAGAATATTCAGTCTTGTTTCTGTGTCCTCTAGAATTATCTGTTTTATCTGCTCCTGCTGACTGTAAACTGTATACCTGTAGAGAATGTTGTTTTTTTTGACAAATTCCTGAGGATAACCCAGAAGGTTTACTATTATTGATTTCACTTCTGTCAGCGAAGATTCTTTTTTATTGTTGTCTATTGTTATAGAGGCATAGTCATTAGCTACCCCTTTTGAAGATCTTTTTAGTTTTCTTTCTATTACTACCTCTTTTCCCCCTGCTTCCATTTCCAGGACTACTTCTCCTATGTCTTCCTTGTTTCTTAATAAGGAAGAACCCTTTTGGCCCGGCTGCAAACCAAAAAGGGAATATTCCAGAGCGATCAGAACAGAGGTTTTCCCAGAACCAATGTCTCCTGATAACAATAGAGATCCCTCTGGAAAACATATCTCCTGATCTTTGTAAGATCTTATATTCTTTATTTTTAATTTTTTAAATCTCATATTTCAGGACTTTTTTTGATTCAGAGAGAAGGCGCTCTTCAAAGGAAGAGGCTGTTTCGTCTTCTAATTTTTCTACTGTTAGAATTTTCATTAAATCAGGGATGAGCGAGTTAAATCTGCTTGGATTTCTCTCTTCAAACCTTCTTATTATCTGCTCTTCTAGATTCTCAGAATCTAATGCATCCAGCTTTACTTCCGGCTCTACCATGTGTAATTTTGAAGTGCCTTTCAAAAAAACAAATGCTCCTTTTTCAGATAGGTAAGACTCTATTTTCTGGAAGTCTATGTCTGAAATTTTTCCCTTGTCTAATGTTCCTGTCAGTTTGGCTATTATTATTTTGTCTTTGACTTCTTTGTCTGAAATAATTTTTAAGATTTCTTCTGCTGCTGTGAACACATTCGTTATTTTTATTTCTATTAAAAGAACTTCTTTTATTATTATCTCTTCTCTTCTAATTCTTCCATTTTCAAAAATGCAGAAAGAGCCCCCTTTTAGCTCTTCCAGTTCTGACAAATTGTTTGGAAATGTCGGACCTGAATAAACTCTTCCTTCTTTATTGTATCTTATGTGCAGATGCGATAAAGCGAGGTAATCTACTTTGGGGAGCAAACGTTCGTCAACTGCCTTGATTGGTGTTTCTCCTACTGCATCCCTGATCGTTGTGTGAAGCATAAGAATTTTGAACAATCCTGGAGAGTCTTGAATTTTTATTCTGGATACTTCGTCTACTTCCAGACCTGATTTTTTTCCCGGGAAACCATAGATTGCGATATTTTTATGCAATGTCGGCTCTAACAGCAGTTTTCCTTCTCTTTCAGTGTAATTAACTACGTTTTTGCAGAATCCTGCTCTTTCTAAGACATCAAGAAAGGTTTTGCCTGAGACAGAATAATCATGACTTCCTGCGATTAAAAAGACAGGTATTTTCTGCTCTTTTAATTTTCTGAACTCATTGAAAGAATATTTTAGCGTTTCAATTGATGGGTATGCTGAATCAAACAAGTCTCCAGAGATAAGAACAAATTCTAATTTGTTTTTTATTATGCGCCTGACTGCCTCTTGAAAACTTTTGAAATTTAAGTCTCTTAGCTGCGGCTGTCTCCAGCCGCCTAGATGACAATCTCCTATATGAGCAAATTTCATATTAACAGAAGTTTTGTCTGATTATATATAGATTATTGTTTTAAACAAATTTCCAGTTTCTATCAGACGCAATCAACTTCTTGTGTTATAACTGCTTTTTCACAAGGATAAAAGACACCTTTCTCTACAATTGCTGGCTGGATTTCAATTTTCTTTTTTCCTGCGCTGAGTGAACTTGGAAGATTAAAGATCAGTGTAACTTCATCTTCTTCTTTAGGAGAAGTTGCCAGATTATCTACAGGAGCAAGTGGATAGGGGAAATATTCCTGATTTCTGTTTAATTGCTGTAAGACATCACGGTCGACATCTCCAAATCTTAGAAAATAAACTGAAACATTAAATAAGCCTTTGTTTATAATTGTTAATGTTAGTTTTTTATTTGTAATTGTGCAGGTTGAGTCTTGAATCGCGAGAGCTAAATCAGAAGGACACTCTGGAGTCTGGGAAGGAAGATATAATTTTAAATATGTGTATACTATTAATGCGACAGCTATACCTATTACGATAAGCAACACATAGGAAACTATCAAACTTATTCCTCTCTTTTTAGCAGATATATTAAGTATTTTATACATGTGTTATGTCAATTCCTTTCGGGATTGCTATAAAGGTTTCTCCTTGTCTCTCCTTTTTTATTAATACAAGAAAGTTTTTACCTTGATGCAGAGTAAACTGATAATTTATATCTTTGCCCTGAGTTGTAATTTTGATTGTTCCAGGATTGCTAGATGAGAGCAGAGTTGTTGGATTATTGGAAATTTGCTGATTATTTATTTCTAGAGTGCTGACTTGGAGATTATCATAAAAGAAAGCTGTTAAGGTTTGCTGGGTTCCGTAAATAACTATAAGGTCATTATAGGGATTTGAGGAGGCATAGTAGTCTAGCAACTCCTCGATCTTAGTGGCTACAACTGCATCTTGGACTGAATTTCTTATGCTATGCTCAATTATTTGATTTGCTTCGAAATAGATTTCGTCTGCTAAATAAAAAGCTGTTGCGTCTTCTTTATTGAATTTTGCTTTGTTATAAACAGTGCCTAGACTTACAATCACACTGACTAAGATGAGTGTAGCTAAAAGATAGACCTGCCCTCTTTTTTTCATTTTTATTGATAGAAAGGGGAATTTAAATAAATTGTGTGCAGACGGGGAGATTGCTCGATTTTGGATTGAGCGGATGATTCTTACCATCCTCGGTTTTGCTACCCTGCCAGCACCCCGCTTCCTGTTTAGGGCTGCTCCTTTCACGGCCTGACCCATTTTGCAAGAGCGCGGTCGAGCAGGACAAAACGTCAACGTTAGATAAGAGTCCGCTAACCCTCGATCTCACGCGCTCCTTTAAGTTCGCCATGAAGCCCGTTTGCGAATGGCGCAGGGCTAACGCGCCGACTTGTCTGCACCAAAATACCAAAAAAGGATATTTTATAAACCTAAGCTTTTTAATCAAGAAAGGAGCTTGTTATCTGCTCTTTTATCTTCTTTATATCTTCTTCAATTTTCCCAGCATTCTTCTTCATAGTTCCATCTTTAGTCAGGACAAAAAGAAGAGTTATTAATAAGACTAAGAGAAGTATTCCATTGAGCGTTAATAATGCGGAAGTATTCATAGAATAAGACTATAATCAAGATTTTTAATTATTGTGTTTTAGTATTATAAACTTTCCAGAGTGCTAATTCCTAGCAAGTTTAGGGAATTTTTTATGACCTGCGAGGTTGAATCTACAAGGGCTAAGCGAAATTGTTCATTTTCAGAGCCGATAACGGGGCAGGAGTGATAGAATTCGTTGAAGATTTGTGAGAGAGTGTAGGCATAGTTAGCTATAAGATTAGGGGAAAGGGAGATATAAGACTGGTAGACAACTTCTCCGAATTTGTTCAACTCTGAGATTATTGACTTCTCTGCATCTGATAATTTTTCAATTTTGTATCTTAGTTTGGGATTATATTTTGCTTTTCTTAAGATATTTCTTGCTCTTGCATATGTGTAGAGCAAATATGGACCGGTGTTTCCTTCAAAAGATACAAACCGATTAATGTCAAAGACAATGTCATTTGATCTGTGATTCTTCAGATCTCCATAAAATATTGAGGCTATTGCTATTGCCTGAGCTCTTTTTTCAAGATATTTTATAGGTAATTTCCCTCTTTTAGAAATCTCTATTTTAGCTAGTTTTTTTGTTTCTTCCAGGATATCAGCCATAAAAACAGTTTTTCCTGTTCTTGTTGCAAACTTTCTCCCGTCTTTGTCTAAGTATAAACCATGGTCTATATGGGCGCATGATTTTACCCACTTGCAACCCAATAATTCTAAAATCTTAAACAGCTGTTTAAAGTGAAGTTTTTGCTCCTGCCCAACTTCATAAAACATTCTTTCAAATTTGTACTTTTTATACCTGTCAATGGCTGCTGCAATATCCCTTGTTACATACAATGTCGTGCCGTCTGATTTTCTTACCAAAGCAACTCCTAGAGCATACTTATTCAAGTCTATTATGTCTGCTCCTTCTGACCTCTTGATAAGATCTTTCTTTTTTAAGTCTAAAACAACAGAATTAATTTTCTTGTCATACAAGGATTCGCCAGATATTACATCAAACTTTATATCGAGAGATTTGTAGATTTTGTTGAATTCTTTTACGCTTATCTCCCTGAATTTTCGCCACGTTTTGACAGCTTCTTTGTCCCCCGATTCCAGCTTCTTGAACCATTGTCTTCCTAGTTCTTCAAATTTTTCGTCTTTGGAAGTCTTTACATAAATGTCGTAGAGATGATGCAGAGGATTCAACTTCAGAGCTTTTTCTGAGCCGAAATGTTTGTAGCCTGCTAAAATCTTGCCAGAAGAGGTTCCCCAGTCTCCTAAATAATTTAGACGTATTGTTTTGTACCCGAGAAAAGAGCAGATATTGGATATTGAATTTCCTATTATTGTTGACCTTAGATGGCCTATTCCAAACGGCTTGGCTATGTTTGGAGAAGACATTTCTATTAGTATTTTCTTTCCTTTACCTATGTTTGAAGAGCCGTATTTCTCTCTTTCTTTTACTATTCTTGAAAGCGTTTGTTCTGTTAGATATCTAGAGTCTATAAAGAAATTTAAATACGGGCCGTTTGCCTCGATTTTCTCAAACTCCTTTGACTTTATCTTCCTTGCCAGCTCTTTCGCTATTTCCGCAGGCTCTTTTTTTAGTTTTTTTGATAAAATAAAACAGGGGAGAGCATAATCTCCAAGGTTTAAGGAAGGGGGAATTTCAATTAAGTCGTTTATCTCTGATTTTTTCAAAGGGACAAACTTTTCCAGAATCGAAGAAATTTTTTCTCTCATCTGTAGAAATGCAAGTCTTAATTAATAAAACTATTCTTTATATTTGTTTTACCTTTGTCCCGCATTCCGGGCAGAATTTTTCATCGCCTGATAAATTCAACTGACAGCCAGAACATTTCAGAATTTCTTTTTTTCTCTCTATTACTGTTTTATACCCTGGTCTTCCTCCGGAAACAAGCGCGGAAAATGCGTTTAGAACTGCTTCATCAGCCTGATATTTTCTTAAATCTCTGCAACTTCCTGACATTTTCACCTCGTGTGTGATAAGAACAGTGCAGATAGTTTAAAAACTTTTGTGCATTTTATTTTGATAATTGACAAAAGCCTCTAGAGGGAGTTGAACCCTCGACTTCCAGTTGTTCCGATTAGCTGCGTAATCGCAAGCACCTCAAGAATTTACATTCTTAAGGTTACGAAACTGGCGCTCTAACCAACTGAGCTATAGAGGCACTATTATACGACAAAAACAATATTTATAAAGATGTTTTATATGGGATATTATGACTATACCTAATATTAGTGTTAATTACTTCGCTGTTTTAGCGGCTACGGTGGCATCCATGATCATCGGAGCTTTGTGGTATTCTCCAGTACTGTTTGGGAATGTTTGGATGAGATTAAGCGGGAAAAACAAAAAAGATATTGACAAATCAAAACAAAAAGGAATGGAAAAGTCATATCTGATTGCTTTTTTTGGCTCTTTTGTTATGGTATATGTACTCGCACATTTTATTGCCTATGTTGGAGCTGACGATATTGCATCGGGAATACAACTTGGGTTTTGGGTTTGGATGGGATTTATAGCTACTGTTGCTTTAGGAACAGTATTGTGGGACGGGAAACCTATAAAGCTGTATCTGATTAATGTTTTTTATCAGCTTGTTTCTCTTGTTGTTAGCGGAGTAATTCTTGCTGTCTGGAAATAGTTTTCTATTTTTCGAGTTTTTAAAGATGCAAACACTTAAAAAGGGGGTTATTTTGTAAATTGCGGATATACAAAGACCTATGGAAGTAAAGTAGATAAAGTGAAGGGGAAATTCAAACGTTTATTCTGGAATATTAATTTTCAACAATGGAAAGGAGGGAGCGAAAATGAGCGGCAATTATTCGCGATTTAATAACGATAGATCGCGTAGAAATTTTGGTCCAAGAGAAATGCACAAAGCAGTTTGTTCTGAATGTCAAAAAGAATGCGAAGTTCCATTCAAGCCAACAGAAGGAAAACCTGTTTATTGCAGAGATTGTTTCAGAAACAAGAGACCAATGTAATTCAGCAGAATAATAAATTTTTATTTTTATCTAATTTTTATAAATTCTTTTAAAGAGGTGATTATTTCTTTTTGCTTGTTTGGCACAAACTTTATGGCTCCGGCGTTCTTGTGGCCACCGCCTTCTGGGAAAGCGTCTGGAATTTTTTTGTTTATAAAAAGTATAAATTCATGAACTGAAAAATTTGCCTCATCTGATGCGCGGATTGTTACCATATCTGATAAGATAGCTGCTGAGACAATATTTTTTATTCCTTTTTTTTCTTGAGCGTAATCATGAAGAAGCCCATTGCATTTTCCAGGCTTTGGATAAAATCCTCTAGAATAGATTTCCTCTATAAACAATAACTGCAGAGTTGTTTTGTTTATTTTTTCTGTTTTCACTGAATTTTTTGCTATTTCTAATCCCTTATTTTCCAGCCCATTTATGTAGGGAGCCAACAGAGCTACGAGAGTTTTTTGTTTACTCATCGGCTCTCCAAAGAGGACTTCTATATACTCGCGAGCCTCCATAAATCTTAATTTTGAAGAAATGAAGTCTATAACTGTAGCAATATCCAAAAGGAGACTTTTGTTATATCCTTTTTTTGCAGCAATTTTCAAGTATTCATCCAGGACCGGGGGGTTATTTATTCTGTCTGCTAGTCCTGCCAGCGCTGGAATCTGCTCAAGGTTCTCTGCGGGGGCTATAAAGCGCGCTAGTTCTGTACAAAGCATTCCTGCTGAAAATTTTGCACCATCTTCCCCAACAAGAAAAGGATTTATATGAACTGAAACCTCCTGCGAGATAACATCCTTATCAAAATAATGGTGGTCTATAACGACAAAGTTTATTCCGTGAACTTTTCCTTGTTTTATTGCCAACAAATCTTCTGGAGAAGAGCCATTGTCTGCAATTATGATCATGGGCATTTTGTTTGAGAACTTTGCTTCGTTTCTTAGGGACATTGCCGTGTCTCTGATAGAGTCCTCTATTTCATAAAATGGAGCTGCGCATGGGGCTCTAAGATAAAACTCCCAAGCTGATTTTCCTTCGCCATGTTGTTTTTCTATCAAAGGTAGAATCGCTTTTTCTAAAGCATAGCCTGCGCTGTATCCGTCTGTATCGTTGTGGTGACGGACAATTATTGGGCGATTTTGAATTATTGCGAGCTTGATTTCGCGTGCTGCCTCTATAAACTTTTCTCTTAGCTTATCTAAAATTGGGCTTTTTACCAGAAAATTAACTCTCTCCGGCTCGGCTCTTTTTCTTTCAATCTGCTCTATTTGATGGTATATACTCTCTTTTTGCTCTGGCGTTAATTTTTGTATTTTTTTGATTTCCCCTTCTAACATGCCGTTATATTCATTTATCTTAACTGTTGCTTGAACTGCATCTTCTTCTTTAATGAAGGGATATGCTCTTGCGCCCGGACTTTCAAATCCCTTTAGAATCAAAACTCCTGTGCCGTCGGTAATTGAAAATAGTGTCGGACCTGATGTCTGTGTTATGCTGTCTATTAATCCGCTTATTGATATTAATTCTCCAGTATTTTCCATAGTTATTTTTTCTATTTGGGCTTCTCTTTCCTGATGATTAAAGTTATAAATTTGTCTTTTGGGTTTTTGCTTAAATCTCTTGTTTTTGTTGTTCATTTTAAGATATTGATGAGGAGGATTATAAATTTTGTGTTGGGTGCTCAAACACTGTTTATTCTGGACATTCTCCGGCTGTCCAGGATAAAATATCTTTGTTTGCGCAGGCAAAACAGCTGTTTAAGAATGTTTGGGCACAGGGATACTTTATACATTCTATTTTTTCGGGATTAAACCAGCCGCAAACAGGAGCGTAAACCTCTGTACATGATTCTGCCAGCCCGCTTTTCGGGCCGCAAAGAGTTTCTTCAGGTGTTCGAGGGGGACTGTTTGAATTTTTTGTTTCGCAGCCACAACCACAGTCGTCGAAAAACGCCTGCGAATTTTCTTCGCATTGAAACAATAGTCTCTCACATTCAGTTTTGGATTTCCCGATATATTTTTTTGTCTGAGAATTATAATTACATTTTTTGTCTAGGAGAATAGAGGTATAAAATGTTGTGGCAATAACTATTGAAACAATTACAACAGATGAGATAATTAAAATTGTTTTCTTTTTTTTATTCATCTTTTTATAAATTAATAGATGTTTTTATATTTTGTTATAAGTTTAAAAGATAGAGTGTACTTAAGAGAGAGGTGATTTTTATGATTAAAAAAAGAGGTAATTTAGCGAAACAAGTCGGGATTGTATTACTTATCGTCGTTGTTGCGACATTGATAGACTGGGGAGTTCATTCTTCCCGCCCGGAATTTTTTGTTGATTTTGAATATTATAGGAATAAAATTATATTTGCAACTTTATGGGGACTTGTTGCTTTGTGGATTGCTTCGAAATATAGGATTGAGAGCACGAATAAAAGGGCATTGATATTTGCGGGATTGATTTCAGTTGTCTTGCAGACTAAATATTTCTTACAAGGCTATGATCTGTTTTTTGTATTCTTGTTTATGTTTCTGCATTTTTTTATGTTCTTGATTCCTGCACTCATTGCATTTAATAAATATAAAAAAATTTTTGCTTGAGAATTCTCTTTTAACATAGAAAAACTTAAAAAGCGAGAAATTAATTTTGCATTATGCAATTGCTTAGAGATTTGCCTGAGCTGATGAAGGTTTCTGTGAGCAGAGGTCCTACGTACATGCTAGAATTTGGAAATTATCGTTTTGTTGATTTTGATTTCTTTGATAATGAGGGAGATCCGATTTTTGTGAAGTATAAGGCTGGGAAAAAAGGTGATAGACTTATTGATAGGCTTAGGGAGATAAAGGTGTCTGATAGGGTTTTTGGCTATGAGATTGAAAGCCATGA
>CAYIOA010000001.1:0-56592 GCA_964364885.1 Candidatus Woesearchaeota archaeon | reverse complement strand
AGAGTCCAGAGATATTTTCCTTGAATGATACTAGAGGGCTTGAGTGCAAAATAATTAATGTAATTTTCGTTGACTTGCAGAGCAATAAGCTCGGATATAGATACAAGTACGCTGATGATTATCAGCCAGGTTGTCTGGGAGAAACCTCTTTTTTCGAATTTGTTTTTATTTAATTTCATTTCTTTTTCTTAGAAATCTTTTTAGGTTTACTTTTATTTCTTTCTTTCAACTTTTTTTTGGAAATCTCTTTGGACATCTCTTTAAGCTTTTCTCTCTTTCTCTTTTTCGCTTTATTTTTTCTCTCAATCTCTTTTTTCTTTTGTTCTGCTTTCATTCTTTTCTCCCTTAGTTTATTCTCTTTTAGCTGGATTTTTTTCAATTCTTCGGTAATCTGCTCAAGGAGATCACTGTTTCTTTTGATTTCGTTTTTTATATGGATTACTATCTTTTCTTTGTTATCTATTTCCAGGGTTTCCCCACATTCCGGGCAGGTGTAGTTGTTTAACAGGGCTTCTTCTTCGCTGTATTCGTTTTCGCAATTTTTACAATAAAAAAATCTCTCTGTTTCTCTGTCTTTAAGCTTGGCCTGCAAACCATTTGCATTTTCATCTATTTTCTCTTTAAATTTATACAGACTTTTTTCTGTTTTTAGAGTCCAGAAATAAGTATACCATCCCCCCTTTTTCTTATCTTTCTTTCTTATGAATGTGACAAGACCTTCATCTGACAGCTTGTAAAGTATATTTCTTGTTTGATTTATTGTAAGAGCAAGTTTTTTTGCTATATGGAATTCATTTACATTTTTTTTGTCATATAATATCTTAACTAGCTTCTCTGATTCCTGCCCGATGTAATTTGAGACAATTTTTATTATTAATTTTTCTATAAAATCTTCTTTCATATATCTTCTTTGAAAAAATTGATTAAAAATGTTTCTATTTTTTGAATTGCCAGTTTAATTTGCAATGTTTTTTGTTACCATTAACTAATTAACATAAACATATATAAATTTATTGGAAAATTTAGAGTGATGTTTTGGAGTAAAAAAGAGGATAAGAAAAAACTTCCTGATTTGCCTTTGCCGCGGATTCCTGCTAATCCCCACATTATATATCCTCCCGAGGATAATGAGGAAGCGGAGCATCACTTGCTTCCTTCTTTTCCAGATTCTCCTATAGACAAAGGCTTTTCGCAGACAGCGATAAAAGACGCTGTTAATTCTGAGAAGAAAGAGGAAAATAAATTTGATTCTTTTGACTTTAATAAAAGAGGAGGCACGAAGGTTATTGAAATGGATGACTTTGATAATTCCGGAGATAATGATGGTGAGCTAATCGGTGGAGGTGCTTCTGAGCCAAGAAAGAACAGAGATTTTTCTTATCTTTCAAGAAGAGCAGAACCTCGGGGAGACGTGTTTGTTAAGCTGAGCAAGTTTAATTCTGCAAAAACCGCCTTAAGAGATATTGAAAACAAGCTGAATGATATTGAGAACATGATTAAGAAAATTAAGGAGATTAAAATGCGGGAGGAGCAGGAGCTGAATGTCTGGGATTCTGAGATTGTTCAAGCTAAAAATAAGGTAAAAGAGGTCTCTGAAAATATATTTGAGAAAATTGATTAGATGGACCCGACTTATGCTATGATATCTGCTCCTGAAAAATCTTATGGAGAAGAGAGCTTATTGCAGACACAAATGGCTCTTTTGAATTCTTTGAATAGATTAAGGGATTACAGGAAACTAAGAAAAGAGGAGATTAACTTAAAGGTATCCCTGAAGAGCAAGATAGACGAGGTTTTTGTTTTAATCAGCGAACTCAGGAAGATGTTCCCCAAAGTTGAGAAGAAAACAGAGAGTGATGATATTTTTGAAGATTTTAGGGATAGAGAAGATTTGAGTGTTAGAGATGAAATTGAACGCATAAGCATGAAACTGGAAAGATTGCGGGCGGGCGGTGATTAAGAGGTTTTTCGACCGAGATGGCGGGTGTATTCGCTGTTAATCTTTTTTATGCCAAAGTTGCTGAGCAGAAAACTGCGGACTTTAGTCCGCAGATGAATGCAACTTTGGACATCCCAAAGTCCAAACAAACCGCACACTTTAGTGTGCGGTAAGCAACAAGGACTTTTTGATATACGCTTCTAGGTAATTTTTGTTACTATTTTTGATAATTTTTGAGTGAAATATTTATATATGTTTGTTCTATGTTTTTTTATGGAAGAAGGATTGCTAGAAAGAAAAGTTGCTAAATCGATTTTGGAGGCAGTAAATGAACGTGAAGCTGAATCTGTGCTGACAGAGAATCCAGCGGAAAAGGCGAAGAGGAAGCCCCATGAATTGTATGAGGGGAAAATTAGAGGAAAGACATTCAAGGCGATTGATGATGAAAATGGAAGGACAATCATTTTTGGGACAACGAGAGAATTACTGATTCAAGGAGAATTTGCATATTTATCTGAACATCCAGATATTTATGAAGCTGTTTATGGTGAGAAATTTAGAAGTTTAAAAGAAGCCCTCATGGTTGGGAGCAGAGAAAAAACTGGTTTATACGCGAAGGTTACTTCTGCGGACAAGGCTGATTTTTTTAGTAAGTATGATACTGATTTATGCGCTGCTAAAAATGCTGCAATTAAAGTAGGGCAGGCTGTGGGCGGATATATGCAAGGTTTTTTTGAGACAGCTATGGCGATACCAACTATGGTACGTAGACTTCGTGAGGCAGATAATAACAAAAGTAAAACTGCTTCTTGGAGTGAGGTTAGAAGATATTCGTATTTAACTGGTTTTTTAAGTGTAATTGTTCCTTCTCTGGGGACATTTCCGATAATGGGCTATCTTTATCTTTATAAGGCTAATCCGGATATAGCCTTGGGAATCGGGGCCCTTCAGTTGGGACTTAATTCATTCTCGGGCTTGTACGAGCTTTATCTCTATGAGAAAAGAAAGCTTAAGTCTGACTTGAAAGTTACCGCCTAAAGAAATTATGTCCTAGAAATAGGGCTTAAATTTATAAATTGTGCCTAGAAAAGCTGGCTTAATTTTTATGACAAAACATGTAATGATTCTTATGACAAAATATATAACTGATTATTCTCTCTAACATTTATATGAAATACAATAAACTAGTTCGTGATAAAATTCCTCAAATAATTAAAGAAAAAGGCAAAACTTCTGTGACTCATATTGCAGATGAAAAGGAGTATTGGGATAAATTAAAAGCTAAGCTAAAAGAGGAAGTTGATGAATTTATTAAAGATAGCAATAAGGAAGAAATGGCTGATATTTTTGAAGTTATAACTTCAATAAATTTTCTTAAGAGATGGACTATTGAAGAGATTGTTGAAGTTCAAAAGAAAAAGAGAGAGGAAAGAGGTGGATTTGACGATAAAATCATTTTAGATGAAGTTAAAGATTAATTCCTCACTATCTGCCCACTTTTTTTATAAATTATTATACTTCTAAATAGATATTAAAACGTGTGGAGACAAGACGGGAGATGATTAAACAAGTTTTTCATCAGACCAAAAGTCAAAGAGTTTTGGTGTTATCTTTTTTTCTTTCAGGTAATTGAGAATTTTCTGAGTGTGTTCTATAGGAGTTAAGATTGCTCCTTTTCCTATCCTTATAGAATTTGTTTTTTCTAATAAGCCAGAATAGTACTTTTTATTTTGTTTAAAACCAAAAAGTTTTCTATGAATTGCTATTCTTTTTTTGTCTGGAGAGATATTCTCAAAAGAAATTAAAGTATACTGGCTTACTTTTTCAGCCTCTGTTTTATATTTCCCATAGAGAATAATGCCTGTGTTCGCAATTGCCCGCTTGAGGTTTTTCCATTCCGGGCCATCAATATCGCCTACTATTGGCGAAATAAGAGTTGTTATTCCTTTTAACTTCCATTCATTATATTTAGCAGTTTTGTAATACGAGTCTATTAGTTTTTGAATTTTGTTTTTTAGGGACTTGTCTTTTGCATTTATGAATAAATCTATGTCTGAGTGCTCATCAAAATCACCTCTTGCAATTGAACCATGAAGGATGATTTGATCTATTGTACTCAGTTTACTAATTAAGTAAGAAGATATGTCCATTGCGTAAGATATTAATTTATTTTGTTCTGGCATTTTTTAACTCCTCATTGATTATTTTTCTTAATTGATTGAAATTATGGATTGCTTTCTCAATTCTAGTTTCTGGTTTTCTGTTTCCGTAGCAGAGAGCGTTTCTTTCTGTTTCTATTGCTTTTAGCAAGTTTAGAATTTTAACTTTGTTTGGAAAATCCATAGGAATCTTTTTGTCGATTAAAGAAGGGCTTTTGAATACTCTATGGTCTAGCTGGTCTCCTGAGCCCTGAATGAGATGAAGCTTATGAAGAAAAATTGCGAATAGCTCAATTGAGCCTTGTGAAACATTATACCCTATGTTTCTCTGATTGGATTCAATTCCTTCTTCAATTGCTCTGTTTATGCTGCTTAAATGCTCTTTGTAGGCTTCTTCATGCTGTTCTATTTTCATTATTACTTTTGTAATTATCTCTTGTTACATATGTAATAATTACTATTTAAGGTTTTTGGCTGTTTTGTGTGATGAATAACTACCTGCAAGCAAATAACGCCAATTTTATATAGTTTAATAATTTTTACTTAGCATGAGGAAAGTAAAAACGCGGCAGGAGCTGATAAAGCTGTATATTGATTATTTTAAGAGGCAAGGGCACCATCATATACCTTCATCTTCGCTAATTCCTGAGAATGATCCGACTGTATTGTTTACAACTGCGGGAATGCATCCTCTTGTTCCGTATTTGCAGGGAATGAAACACCCGCTTGGGAAAAGACTTGTGAATGTGCAGAAATGCATTAGGACGGGCGATATTGACGAAGTTGGGGATGAAGTGCATTTGACTTTTTTTGAGATGCTGGGAAACTGGTCTCTTGCAGGTTATTGGAAAGAGGAAGCGATAAAATTTAGTTTTGAATTTTTAACTAAGGTTCTGGATATTCCAATTAGTAAATTAGGCGTAAGTTGTTTTAAAGGTGATGAGAATGCTGATAAAGATACAGAGAGTGCTAAAATTTGGGAGAGTCTTGGTATTCCGAAGGATAGAATTGTGTTCTTGGGAAAGGAAGATAATTGGTGGGGGCCTGCAGGGGAGTTTGGGCCGTGCGGGCCGGATACAGAAATGTTTTATTATGCTGGGAAAAAACCGCCGAAAAAATTTGAGCCAGAAGATGATAATTGGATTGAAATCGGAAATGATGTTTTGATGGAGTATGTGAAGATGCGGGGAGGAAAATATGAAAAGGCAAAGCAGAAGAATGTGGATTTTGGTGGAGGGGTTGAGAGGACGATCGCGGTCTTGAATGGAATTCGTGATGTATTTCAAACTTCGATATTTGCTCCAATTATTGAGGAGATTGAGGAGATAAGCGGAAAGAAATATAAGGGAAATGAAAAGGCATTTAGAATTATTACAGATCATTTACGGGCGAGTGTTTTTATTTTGGGAGATGAGCGAGGAATAAAACCTTCGAATTTGGGGCAGGGATATGTTTTAAGGAGATTGATCAGGCGAGCAATTAGATATGGGAAGATACTTGGTATGCAAGATAAATTTTGCGGTAAAATAGCTAAAATAATTGTTAAGGAATATCCGGATTATCAGGAGCTTGAGAGAAATCACAAATTTGTAATTGAACAGCTGGATGAAGAGGAAGAGCGCTTTAGTTTAACACTTGAGAAAGGCTTAAAGAAATTTAATGAGCTTGCCGAGGATAGATTATTGAGCGGGAAAGAGGCATTCTTGCTGTTTCAAAGTTATGGTTTTCCTATTGAGATGACTGAAGAACTGGCTGATGAGAAAGGAATTAAAGTTGATTTAGAAGAATATAACGAGGAATTTAAGAGGCATCAAGATTTATCGCGGACAGCTTCATCCGGAATGTTTAAGTCAGGATTGGCTGATGATTCTGAAGCGACGCGGAAACTGCATACTGCTACACATTTGTTGAATGAGGTTTTGAGAAGAGTTCTTGGAAAGGAAGTAAAACAAAAAGGCTCAAATATAAATCCTGAGAGATTGAGATTCGATTTTAATTTTTCAAGGAAATTGACAGGAGAAGAAATTAAGAAAATTGAGAAATTAGTGCAGGAGAAGATTGATGAAGGTTTGGAGGTTAGGATGGAAGAAATGTTATTGAAAGATGCCTTGAATTCAGGAGCGCAGGCAGAGTTTGGGGCGAAATATCCTGAGCTTGTTTCGGTTTATACAATCTGGGGGCGAGGTGGCAAAGGATGGTTCAGCAAAGAAATTTGCACAGGGCCCCATGTTAATAACACGAAAGAACTTGGAAGATTTAAGATTATTAAAGAGGAAAGTGCTGCTGCGGGTGTTAGAAGGATTAAGGCGGTTGTTGAGTGAAGAAACATTAATATATCTCTTTTTATTCTTAACAAGATGAAAAAGAGGAAGGTTGTCTGGCGTAAAAATAGAATATTCTTTTTATTTGTTATTGCCCTATTATTTTTGATAGGTTTGAGTGTTATACTCTTTTTAGGATTTGAGGATGTTGCACAAAGCCCTGAACAGAGGTTCTTTAATGGCGATACTCTACAGAGAGGTGCTTCTGAAAAGATACCTGGAGTGCAATTGTTTAACAAGCAATCTGTTATGGATAGAATGGCTTATGTTTCTACTCATGGGAAATCCACAGTAAAAACTGGAGATTTGGAGGTTGTTCATGTTGATGATTTTGAAAATGCCAGGAGCGAAAATCAGTATTTTTTTAGAGAAGGAGACGGGAAGCGTAGTAGGGTATATTTTTCTATTGATCCGAGATTGATCTCTGGTGAACGAATAGAGATTAGAGGTAGGACTTTAGAAGTTAATAATCAAAGTGAATTTGCTGTAGATAATTATGAAATTTTATATCAACCTCAAATATTAGCAGGAGTAGCAGCGAATCCAAATTTGGGGGAGCAGAAAGTAGCTTATGTTCGTATTAAGTTTTTGGATGATCAGACTGATTTTTTAAGTGAAACCGAAGCATACTCCATTATGGCTGGAGTTAGTCAGTATTATCGAGAGAATTCATATGGCAAATCTTGGCTTGTTCCTACAGTATATCCATATTATACTTTATCATTAAATGCAAAATGTGATATATCTGCTATTACGGATAAGATACTAAATGATCCTCTTATAAGCAGGGACATTAATTGGTTGACTGTTGATAAATTAGTAATCGTGTGGGGCGCTAATTTATGTAGTTTTGGTGGAGCGGGAAGTGTTGGCGAATATACCCATCAAACATCTGATGGTCCTGCTTCTTTAGCTGTATCATGGTTAAATGGGGTTTATAGTTCGGGTTGGAATTTCGGGGTTACTGCTCATGAATTAGGTCATAATTTTGGTATCGAGCATGCCAATTTTCTTAATTGTGGAGCTTCAACTATTGATCTAATTAACAAATGTTTTACAGTTTATTACGGAGATCCATTTGATATTATGGGTTTGTCCAATAATAAAGGTTATTTTAATATAATCCATAAGGAAACTATTGGTTGGTTAGATCCTCAACAAATTTTAGAAGTAAATAGTCGTGGAAGTTATTTTATTGAACCTCTTGAAACTAATACAGGAGGGGTTAAAGGATTAAAAATTCCTACTTCGAATTATAATTATTATTTTGAATATCGCAGACCTATTGGTTTTGATATATATAATTTTAATTATGGAGGAAATGTTTATGATGGAGCAATGTTACATATTGATTCTTTTATTGGGAGTGGGGATACACAGTTATTAGATAGCTCTCGTAATACTGCTAATAGCCTTGATGTTGTTCTTAGACAAGGCGAAACTTTTTATGACTCAAATAATGATATTATGGTGACTACGTTAAATCTAAATGATACGAGTATTGAATTGTATGTGGGGTCTATAGATTGTGGGGATGGCATCATTGATCTTGGAGAAGATTGTGATGGTCAGAATCTAAATGGTCATACTTGTGAGACTCTGGGCTTTAGATATGGCAATTTAGGATGTATGTTACATTGTGATTTTGATGTATCACAATGTACGGGTCCTATATGTGCTCCTGGAGATGTTTATAATGGAAATAATTCTTGTACTGCTATATTCACAGCAGATAATGAAGGAACAGGAGTATATAGATCATCCATGATCTCGGTAGGGTCATGGGATGATCTGAGAAAAAGTCCAAATGGAGATGGAATAAGCCCCCAACCCCCAATTTCTGACTATTTATTATTGCTAAAATCAGACCCATCAACCTCTTTTTCTCTTCTTTATAGAATCTCAATTCCATTTTATACAAGTTCATTGCCAGATTCTGCCATAATTGATTCTGCAGAATTGAGTCTTTCAAAATCTTCTGATTTTTATATTAACACACATCCAAATTCAGATGATTTTATTACTATTGTGCCTACAACTTTAAAAAATCCCCCATTTTTAACTACTGAAGATTTTGATCAGTTTAGTTCAGTAGATAATCCTATGGAATTGAGTGATAGATTTGATATAAGTGGGCAACTTGCATCTAATGTAAATATAGTTTTTCCATTGAATTCTGATGGGCTGGCTACTATTAATAATAATGGCTATACTGTATTTGGATTACGTGGGGGGTATGACCTCTATACTACTCCTAATAATGGAGAATATACAGAACTTCAGCTATTCTTTATGGGGTCTAAAGACCCTTCCCTTAAGCCGACTTTAATTGTTAATTATACTGTTCCAAAGATTGTAGATGACGGGTATGGCTGTATTGATCCTGACGGACCTGACGGAATTTATACGAAGTCTACTACGTATGTGCCTTATGGAGAGAGCGACGAGGACTATTGTCAGAGGACTGGAGGAAGAGGTGGGGTTTATGTTGATTATATACACGAGCAATATTGTGATAATGGAGTAATAATGGAAAATGTAATCAAATGTGATAATGGTTGTGTGGATGGAGCATGCCTTGAGGGTGTTTTATTGAATGGCTGTCAGACTCTTGACAAACCAAACACGAAGTATATTCTTGCTAAGGACATAACAACAACCTCGGATTGCTTTGTTATAACAGCAAACAATATTACTTTAGATGGAAATGGCTTTTCAATTATCGGTGATGACAGTGCTGGAGATATAGGCGTTAACTCTCTCGGAATGAAGGAGCTTAAAATAGAGAATTTAAAGATTTTTAACTTTGGTACAGGAATTAGTTTAACTGTTGTTTCTGATTCAATAATTTCCGATAATCTTGTAGATAAGAGTGTGGAATATGGGATTTATATTAATCGCGGTGTTGGAAATATAATTTCTAATAACAGGGTAGATAATAGCGGACTAAATGGTATAGCTTTGGGAATTTATAGTGACAATAATTTAGTTGAGAACAACATATTGGATTCAAATAAAAGAGGGCTTAATATTGTTCAGAGCTCTCAAAATAGCATTAGGAATAATAATATTGTAAATAACGAGGAGGGAGTTGTACTTTTCTCTAGTTCTAATAACAATTTTGATAGCAACTTGGTTTGTGGTAGTCTGAGTATGGACTTTTCGTGTGATAACTCGGAATCTAATACAGGCTTTAAGAATACTTTTGCTACAAGAAATGAATGTGTCTGGGCGGACAATGCAAGACTGTCTTGCGGAGGCGGAAGCTCTGGAGGCGGTGGAGGGGGCGGAGGCAATACTACTTCTTTAGATTTAGGAGCTCAGAACAATATTGCTGGAATAATTAACAGTGTTCAGATTGATGGCAGGGATGTTTCTAATGTGGAAAATATTATTGGTTCTGATTCAGTTATTGAAGTGAATGTTAGTGATGCACGAGGGATTGATAAAGTTGAACTGGAATTGAAAGGATTTGGACATCCGAAGATTGGCGATAAGATTGTTAATGCAGTCTATAACTCTGGAAGCGGGAAGTGGGAGTATAACTTAACAGGATTAAATGATGATGGATTGGCTCATGTTAGTGTTAGAGCTTATAATACTGCAGGAGTTTCTGCTTCTTTTACGGAGTTTGATATTGAAATTGATGATGCCTATCTTTCGCCTCCTAAAGAAAGTATTATTGTGAGATGGATGAAGAGGGTGTTTGGAATTTAGGAGTTACTTTACAAAATCACTTTACCGTTTTTTAGAATGTCTTTAATTAAAAAATCCTTAGTTTTATTATCTTTTATTTCTCTTTCAGTGAAATAGCGGGGCTCAATAACTTTTTTGTATTTATCTCCAAATTTCTTTAATATTTTGTCTATCTTTTTCTCTTGAGTCTTTTGCTCTTTTTTTCCGTTTGAAAAGATTATCGCTATATCAATATCGGAGTTTTCTGAATAAATCAGTTTTGCATAGCTCCCGAAGAGAGTTACAGAATTTATGTGTTTTACCTTTGATAAACTTTCAGTTATGTCTAGAAGCACCATGAATATTTTATAAGGCACGTTGAATTTTTTATATTCTTTTTGAATAGCATTTAAAAATACTGCTATTTCATCTGACTCAAAGTTAAGAGAAAACAGGTTTTTTTCTTTTTTTAATATATTCAGGGATTGTAATTTTGTTAACGTTACATCAAGAGGAATATTGTTCAGTTCTGTTTGTTCCTTAATTTCTTTTCTTGTATGCCTGCTACCTGGGCTAATAAGAAAGTAAGCAGTTATTTGTGCAAGATTTTTGTCAAGTATATTAGCTATCATTTTCAGTTATTTGTTTTAATTTAATGTACCATATTTTTGGTATTTATATATTTTTCTATGTGTTTTTTACCAATATAGCGGTATTTTCTATACTATAGTGTTTTTAAGTGGGGGTTGCTGAATTGGAGTACACATTGTGCAATATAGAGACTTGCCCGCCATTAATCTTAAAAGTCTCTTGATTTAAGATACTGAATGAAAAAGAATACTCTTGGAGGAATAGTTAGCAGGATGATTCAATTATATGCCGATAATAAAGAATCTATTTTAAACCAAGATAGGAGCGATCCGATTTATAGAGAATATAAAGAATGTATTGAATTTCTTGACAAGTATGAAAAATCGGTTAATAGAGAGATCTATCTTGAACCTGTTGAAAGTGTACCTTATCTTATTAGAAGGCTTTCTTAATTATTGATTCAAGAAAACAGTCGCGTTGAGCTTTCTTATTATATTTTGGCCTTTCTGGATTTGTCCAGTGACGTTTTGAATTGGGAAAGCAACAGCATGTCTGCCGTCTGTTGTGTTAATGAAAATAATGTTTTCATTGGAGGTAATTGTATAGTTGGCGTTTAGAATCAACTCTGGAAGATCGAACTGCCTGCGATAGCCCTCGCTTGATTTTGATGCAATTTCTATTTCGTTTTGGACAGACAACGCTATGTCTGTTATTTCTAAATTTCTTTTTTCTGCAGATTTTTCCGATATTCTCTGCTGAAAGAGAAATAACATAAAAATAAAGAAAACAAATACAGCACTTATTATGACGATAAGTTCTATGCCTGTCTGCGCTTTTTTATCCATTTTTAATTTGATATTAATACTCGGTCCTGCAATGCAACTAATTTTATTTTTTTAATTCCAGGGGTGCTTGTAAGAACTCCTTCTATCGGCACTTTGCTTGAGTAAGCTAATTTAGCATCTCCACCAAGGGCTGATACGCTGAATATCAAGTCGTTATTTGCAATCTCTATGCTTTTTACTCCTCTTGGAATGTAGAGTGTTAAAGTTATTCTCGATGGCTCGCCAGAATAATATATTGCTTCTGCAGAGGAAGTAACTTTTTGCGCTATATTTTCGATAAGACCGAACTTAATTGATTCCTGTATTTGCGAGGAATAAAAAAGAGCCACCCCAATTATACTTAAAACTACAAATGTTATGAAAGATATTATTATTATATATTCTGTGCTTATCTGGCCTTTCTTTTTTTTCATACATCTCTAAATATAGTTAAGATTTTAAAGGTTCTTACATATAATTAAATATGGACAGAAAAAGAGGTTTTATTAGTTTGGTAGTTTTATTATTGATTTTTGCCAGTATTGTTCATTCTTTCTTTCATGTTGTTGTTTACGGGACCGGCATACCAAAACTTGCTGAGAACGGCTTATCAGGATATTCTGTAGGAAAATTGGACCTCGGAGAGGAGTTCAGCAGTTTTTATCCCTTTAGAGCAGATTTTTCAGCGATAATTGTGATTATAGAATGGATTTTTGTTATCTCGATAATTGTATTTTTTTATACTAGAAGAATTACCGGCATGAAAGTAGAATTTGATGATTTGATGATGAGTTTTCATTCTGAGAATAGCGGCACTAAAACTGACTTGGACAAACTTTACGAGTTATTAAAGGAGAAAAAGCGCCTAAGATTGTCTAATGTTGCAAAAGCGTTTAATGTGGACAAAAAAGTTATAGAAAATTGGGCGGGGGCTCTTCAGGCTGGGAAGTTTATAACAATAGAATATCCAAGATTTGGGGAGCCAGAGCTGGTTTTTTATAGTAAAGAGCCTTATTCGGAGAAAAGCTGAATATGAAAAAAAAGAGAGACGAGCATTTGAAGAAATTTCATGAGAGAGCTATAGCTCCTCCTGAAGATAAGGAACAAAAAGAAAATAGGGGAAATGAGAAATTTTCCGGCAGAGTTGGGAGCAAGGAAGGAGTGCTTGAAAAATATGAGATAGAGCTTGATGGAGCCAGAGTAAATGTAGAAATAATAAAAGACTCTATAGGGATTAATTATCTTCTGCATATTCCTGAAATAAGCCCTGTTACAATGACTCTTTTGGAAGGAATAAGAAATGAACTTGTTTCTGTTACAACAATAAGTATGAGCGAACTTGTTGATCCGGCATTTTTCTTTTCAGTGAAGAAGAGGTTTATGGGAGATGCTAGAAAGCTGCTGAAAGAAAGGCTTCCTAAGATAGAGAAGAATGTTGAAGATTTTTTAGTTGGTGTTCTGATGCAGGAAATGCTTGGACTGGGAAAAATAGAATTTCTGGTTGGAGACCCGAACCTTGAGGAGATTGTTATACCCTCTTCTAAAGAGCCAATAAGAGTTTTTAGCAAGAAGTACGGCTGGCTGACGACAAATATTACAATAACTAAAGAAGAGGAGATTGTTAATTATTCAAATATTATTGCCAGAAGAGTTGGAAGGCAGATTACTCTTCTTAATCCTTTGCTTGATGCGCACTTGATAAGCGGAGATAGAATTAATGCTGTTTTATATCCTATAAACACGAAGGGGAATACAATCACAATCAGAAAATTTGCGAGAGATCCGTTTACTATTGTGGACTTTATCAATAATAAAACTTGCGACAGCGATACTGCCGCCCTGCTTTGGCTTGCTATTGAATATGAGATGAATATTCTTATTTCTGGAGGCACTGGTTCAGGGAAGACTTCTTTTTTGAACGCATGCATGCCTTTTGTTCCGCCTAACCAGAGAATTGTCAGTATTGAAGATACACGTGAACTGAATTTACCTGAATTTTTGTATTGGACTCCATTGGTTACGAGGACTCCAAATCCTGAAGGCAAGGGAGAGGTCAATATGCTTGACTTGCTTATAAACAGCTTAAGAATGAGACCAGACAGAATTATTCTTGGTGAGATGAGAAGACAGCAGGAAGCAATGGTTTTGTTTGAGGCGATGCACACAGGGCATTCTGTCTATGCAACTGTCCATGCTGATTCAGCTTCTGAAACAATCTCAAGATTAATTAATCCTCCCTTGAGCGTTCCTCCTAACTTACTGAGGGCTGTCAATCTTAATGTTGTTATGTTCAGGGATAGAAAAAAGGGAATAAGAAGGGTAATGCAAATTGCTGAATTTGAAACTGAAAAAGATGCTGCAAGACCAAATATCTTGTATAGATGGAGCCCTGAAGGAGATAAAATGATAAAACACAGCGAGAGCTCCAGATTTTTTGAGGATATAGGCAGAAATACCGGTATGTCGGATGAAGAGATAAGCGAAGACCTTAATGAGAAAAAAGAAATTTTTCTATGGCTTATTAAAAATAACTTAAGAAGCCTGAATGAAGCGGGAAGAGTTATTAATTTGTATTACAAGAACAAGGAGCTTTTATTCAAGGCTATTAAATCGAACAACAAAGAAATTATTTTCGGGAATAAAAATGAAAAGAGGACTTAGCTGAGATGAAATTTCGCATTCCTTTAACTTTCTCTTCAGTTGACAAACTAAAGCAGAGATCTGCTTTTTTTAAGAAGTATATAAAACCTAAAAAAAGCTCTAAACTACAGAGTATCTTGAATAATATTGATGTTGAGCTTACAAGGGAGGAGTATCTCTCTATCTGCCTTCAGGGCTCTGTTATGGCTTTTGCTATTAGTCTTATTTTATCTTCAACTGTTCTTGTCTTATTAAAAATCTCCAGCGCTTTTCTTTTGTCTTTGGCAGTCTCGCTTGCCTTTTCAATCTTTATTTTTCTTATCAGAAGAATTTATCCCAAGGTTTACGATTCTAGAAAGCAAAAAGATATAGAAAGCAATCTTATTCCTGCTTTGCAGGATATGCTTGTGCAATTGAACTCCGGCATACTTCTTTTTAGCATTCTTGTAAATATTTCCTCTTCAGGATATGGGGAGCTTAGCGAAGAGTTTAAGAAGATTGTAAGAAAAATAAACTCCGGGAGGCCGCAGGTAGATGTTCTTGAAGAGACTGGAGAAATAAATTCTTCCTTATTTTTTAGGAGAACTTTGTGGCAAATCAGCAATGGGATGAGAGCTGGAAGCGACATTTCTATAGTTCTTGCGGACAGCATAAAGTCCTTGAACGAAGAGCAATTTATACAGATACAAAATTATGGAAACAAGTTAAATCCGACTATTGTTTTTTATATGCTTATCTCTGTTATAGTTCCTGCTTTGTCAATTACTTTCTTAACTATAATCTCTTCTCTTGTTAATCTTCCTGAAGCTATTACAACTGGTATGTTCCTTGGATTGTTTTTCTTTGTCATGCTTGTGCAAGTCATGTTTTTGGGGGTAATGAGGTCTATCAGACCAAGTCTTATTTAAAATGATGCTGAAAAAATTTAATGCCAAGACTCCTGACAAAACACGCACTGAAGTGCGAGGAGAATCTTTGATGAATCCAAACAAACTGCGGACTTCAGTCTTCGGCAAAATACAAGGACTTTTTGATTTTAAGAAGAATAAAATGAACGGAAATAATAATGAAGCTCATGAAGATAAAAACTACGCTGTCCAATTTTTTATTAGCTTGATAATTGCTGTTTTATTGGGAGGAATTATTTATGCACTTACTAAAAATGCTAATGGAGCAACAATTTCATTTGTTTTCTTGTTTGTTCTGCTTTTGGGTTATTTTTTTGTCAAGGGGCGCCTTAAGAAGTACTCTGATATTAAAAAGATGGAGGATGCTTTTCCTGATTTTATTTCTTTGATGGCTTCTAATCTCCGTGCCGGCATGACTATTGACAAGGCGCTTTTGTACAGCTCAAGGAAAGAGTTTGCTCCGCTTGACAAGGAGATACTTGGATTGGGAAAGGATATTGCGACCGGGAAAGAGATAGGGCGGGCGTTAAATGATATGGCTGCCAGAATAAAATCTGATGAAATCAGCAGGATTATGAAGCTGATAACTTCTGGAATAGTTTCCGGGGGGAATCTGTCAGTTCTGCTGGAAGAGACTTCCTATAATATGAGAGAGAGAATTTATGTGAGAAAAAGAGCTGCTTCAAATGTTTTGATGTATGTTATTTTCATTTTTTTTGCTGTTGCCATCGGGGCTCCTGTTCTTTTCGGGCTTTCTTCAGTTCTTGTTGAGGTTATGACTAATTTGCTGTCTGATATTCCTGTTGAGCAGGCGAATATAAATCTTCCATTTTCCCTGACAAAAGTAAATGTTTCTGTTGATTTTATATTTTATTTCTCAGCTTTTTTTATTGTTATGACTGATGTTCTTGCTTCTTTAGTTTTAGGAGTGGTAAGCAGAGGAAAAGAGAGAGATGGATTTGTATATATGGTTCCTTTAATTTTAGTCAGCTTGGCTGTCTTCTTTTTTTCAAGGATATTTCTCTTGAAATATTTCTCACAATTTTTTGGTTAATTTTATATATTGGAGTTATTTCATTAATTTATGAGGAAGAAGAGGGTTATTGTATTGAATGATTCTTTACGTTTTGGTGTTGTGATTGCTATTATTGTTTTACTTGCTTTTTTTTCTCTGAAACCTGAACTTCTTGAAATTATTTCTTTCTCTCCGGCAGGACAATGCAGCGTTAATGCTGATTTAGATTCAAACGGAATTGTCGGGAGCAGTGATGAAACAATATTCTGGCAGGAGTATGCGCTGAAGAATCAGGATCCTTTGGTTCCGCGATGGACAGGACAGATTATTTCTGACGGCGGAAGCCTGAATTTCCCTCTTGGAGTTAGTGATCCAGAGGGTTTTCCGTTGAACTATAAGATTTATTGCACGAGAGCCGTTATTGGAGGAGTTATCACTGTTGATTGTGATGTTAATAATCCTAATCCGTATAATGTTCAAATAGATAATCAGGGAATGTTAACCTGGGCTTCTCCTGCTGGAAGCGTTGGAAGTTATACATTTACAATTGAAGCTAAGGAAGATCTTTCTGGATTAGTGAATGTGCCTGGATTGAATGTAGCTGAAAAAGTTGTGAGAAAGAGTTTATCAGTGAGAGTTGAGCCGGCGTCAGAACCAGTGTTTACAAATATTTTAATTGATGGGAAAGATGTTTCAACTTTCAGCGATTATATTCCAGCTACGACAAATTCTCTTATTGAAACCAGCGTTAGTGATGCGAGGGGCATTTCAGGCGTTGAGCTCGCTTTTGTGGGATTTGGGAAGCCGAAGATTGCTGATAAGATTGCTAATGCAGTTTATAATTCTGGAAGCGGAAAGTGGGAGTATAACTTAGGAAATTTGAATGATGATGGGCTGGCACATGTCACTATTACTGCGATTAATGGCGCTGGAGTGAGAAAGAGCTATCCAAAGTTTGATATTGAGATATGAAAAAATGAAGAGAAAAAAGGAGATAAAAATAGAGAAGAGAAAAATTTGGAGAGTTGGACTTTTATTTGGAATTTTTGTCTTGCTGGCAGGGATATTTATTATTAATAGCGCTCTTGGACAGACTGGAACTTCATCTGATTTTGATAACGACGGAGATATTGATTATAATGATTATCTGAATTTTGCTCAGTGTGTTGGCTCTGGAGTGATTGATGATGGTTACGGATGTGTTGATCCTGATGGAAATAATGGAATTTATACGAAGTCTACTACGTATGTGAAGTATGGGGAGAGCGATGAAGATTATTGCTCTCAGGTAAGAAATAGAGACGGAAGTTATATTGATTATGTTCATGAGCAGTGGTGTGATCAAGGGGTAATTATGGAGACGCGGATTAAGTGCGATAATGGATGTGTGGACGGGGCGTGTGTTGCTTCATCTGGCGGTGCTCAGTGCACGATAAGAACTTATAGGGATAGAGATCCTTTCATAGGGCAGGACCCTAATAACCCAGAATGGATATGGGAGCTTGGAAATTTAGACCAAGTTGGGCCGACGCAAATTGTTGATTCTGATGCTGATCCTCAAGGACCGTTTATCGGAATATCCAATGTTATTAGTAATAGTTTGCAGATAGGGGAGTGTCTTGATTTTCCTGATGATTATGCGTCTGCGTGTTTGCATGGATTGAGTGTTCCTTCTAGCGATTACGCGCCGGTTAGTATTGGCAAGTCTTTGGTTCAGGGTAATCTTAGACCGGGAAATATTCAGAGCAGAACAACTATTCTTGTCTCCTCTTCAGATATAGCTGGCGCAGGGGGAGTTTGTGATATTCCTGACAGATGCACTTCTGATTCTCAGTGTAATTTTAATGAAGTATGCAGTTATGACGGGTATTGCGGGGAGTGCTATTGGCATAATGACTGTGCCTTTAATCAGGTGTGTTCGCGGGGAATTTGTTTTGATGGATGCTTGAATGATGCAACACAGTGTTCTTTGATGGGACAGGGCTGGGAATGTGTGCAGTGCCAGTGCCAGGATAATGGAGGAACAAGCCAGTGCGGGAATGGAATTATAGACGGCATGGAAATTTGCGACAAGGGTTTAAATGGAAATGGATTTTCTATAAATAAAAATTTTGCAACTGGTTTATATGAGCCCAGCGAGAATCCTAATGATGATGTATTCTCCCAAGGATTAACATGCTCTGATTTTCCGAACGCAGGACCTGCCGAGTCTACATTCGGACTTAACAGCGCATTGGGGTGCGGTATGAATTGTGATTATATTTATTCATATTGCAATTATAATAAAAATGGACCGGTAGATGCTTCTATTAATCCTGGTTGTTATGATTCTACCATTGGCAGGGGAGAGTTGTGTGATTTGAACTTGGATAGAAGACAAAGTGCGGATGATGTTTTTATACAAAGACTTGATGAATGCTCTGATGCGAATCCGAAACTGCGCGAGCCAGCTGGCGGAATTGGCTTGTTGTGCGACTGCTTTAGCATTGAGTCAAATTGTGAGAGGGTTGATGAGCTATCTCCAACTTTTTGTGAGAATGAGATTTTTGATAGGGGCGGTATTTGCGGGTTTCAAACTGCTTATTGGAGCAACGGCATTGATTCTAGTGATGTTAATCCTTTAATTGTTTCATCTGAAGGGAAGTCAGTAATATTGAGCATGACTAAGTATGGCTCATGTACGGGGGTTGATTTAAATGTAAGAATGTTTGATAATTTCGGACAGATAGTCACACCATTCGGCACAAACGGAAGGGTTCAGATGAAAGTTGGGCCGAAGGAAGAGTTAATCAGGTGGACTATTCCGAGCGGAATTCTTTCCCAGTATTCAAACTTATATCATTTTACAGTTGATAGTTCTTGTAATGGCCAGACAGTCGGCTCCGGCAATTTGTTGGTGCTTCCTGAGGAGCGCGAATTAATTGAGATTAAAGATAAATCCAATGGAGAGATATTTGTTATTGATGACGCGGGATGGGATATTAATCAAGGCTATAACGGACAAAGAACAAGCGCGATTTTACTTGAGACAAAAATTGTCGGGAGTATCTTAAAAGCAGATATTTACGGAGAAATTTTAGGAGTTCTTCAATACTTGGGTGAAGTTTCTGTTCCTGATAGCACACAACAGCCAGTTTCTATTTTCCATGTTGAGCATTTACAAACAACTGGAAATAATGCAGTCATAAAGCTGGTGAGAGATTCAGGGAGCAATAATATTATTGATTTGCTTATTGAAACGAAAGGAGATACTCCGGAGTTGTTAACGCAAGAGATTATCAGTATGAAATTTTTATTTGATAGTTTAAACGGAAAGATTGCAGGACTTGGCAATCAGCCGCAAATTCCAGAGGCTGCGGAAATAGAGATCAGCGGAGCAGAGGTTGCTAATCAGGGAAGGGTTCAGAAAGGGACGACTTCTGGCGTTATGACAACATACGGAATTAAAATCGGGAATCAGGCGACTAATAGTTTTCAGGATAGAGTTTTGATAGATATTCCTGGAGACCAGGTTTTGGCGAATGTTCTTTTGACTTTGAATGGCGCGCAAACTCAACACCAATTGCCAGTTGGAAAGCCGTTATCTGATAATTTGTTTGGATTTGGTTTGTCTATTGCAGGATTTTCAGAATTTTTAAGCTTTAATGGTATAAGTGACTCTGCTTCAGAGGAGCTAATTTTTGGAAAAATTTCGCCTGAAGTTGGAACAGGAGTAACTTTGCCCTTGGCGATTGTCGGAGCTATAGTTGATGTTCAGCCTATTTCTACAGATTTATATTATGCTTTTAATGGAGCGTTTGATTTGAGACAGACAAGTGCGCAAAATCCTCTGAAGATTCATTATTTAGGGAAGGATATGGAGATTGTTGGTGTTACGCAGGATTCTGTTGATATACGCTCTTGTAGTTTATGTGGAGATAGTCTTATTGAGGGCATAGAAGATTGTGATGATGGACGACAGTGTGGGGATGGAAGTGACTGCACTTTAAATGGAGTTTGCACTGATGGCTCACAATGCGGGGCGCGGGGCGGAGACGGGTGTTCGTCTCAGTGTTTTGTAGAGCAATCGTTATGTGTTTCTTCTGTGCGTTCTATGCTGAAATTTGACGATGATTCTGTTGTGCAAAAAGGTATTCAGGGTAATCTTGTGCGCGGAACTTCTGTTGACAACCAGGGAATACCTGGAGCAGGCATGGATTCAATGAGTGTTTCGTACGCTGCGGCAGATAACACCTCATCTTATTTAACTAAGTCTCAAACATATACTGACAGAGTATTTGAAAAAGGCAGTGCGTCGCTGCACTTTACATTTTCTCCTCCGTGGTATTTTGGCAGTGATAGTATTCAGGTATACGGCGACGGGCAATCAAGCGAAATGTCTTTTGATAGTATTGTGTTTGATACACCATATCAGGCGATTTTATATGCTTCTCCACGCAAGGATGAGAATCAGAAGATTATCGGGGCTGATTTAGCAAGAAATTATGACCCTATTCATGTGTATGAAGGAGAGCGTGCGTGGGAGGAGGAATTAATTTTGCTATCAAGTTTAAAGAATGAGCAGGGATGGTTGTTTGAGGTTGAAAGAGTGGCGGATATAGATTCTGGATTTAATAGTGATATTGTTGAGTTCAGAGATGTATTGACTGGAAATGTTTATTCTGCAACGATAAGCTCACAGGGAGTTGGGAGTTTGGTTATTGGGGCAGAGACATATTCATTAGCTTATGGAAAGGATGCAGGTGTCGGAGATGGCTCTCTATCTTGGGATGTAACTTTAGACGGGCAGATTTATACTATTAAGATTGAAAGCGCGAGTTCTACGAGTGCTATTGTTCGAGTAAGTGATTCAACCACGACGATGGCGCGCAACATTGCTTTAGGAACAACAGAAGCTGTAAATGGTTTGAGAATAAGAGTTATACAATCATCATTTGATAGCTTGACACAGAGCTTTAGCGCACAGCTGTTAGTTGAGGGCAGTGTTTTAATTAATCTGGGCAATTTAGGATTTGCACAGTCTGGGTGGGTTGAAGCTCACGATGCACAACCAGAAATGAGATTATTTCCAATACTTACTTCAGAACGCGGAGCCAAGGTCGCGTTTCTTAGTGAGACTCGCGTAGATAAAAATATTATTTATCAAGTGCCTGGGAGATTTGTTGTGGATGATTATTTACAAGGAACATCTTTTATATATAATGCCGGAGCTTCAACGAGCACTTTTGTAGGGAAGATTGATTATGGAGTGCGCTGGAGTTCTGGAAACGTAGGATTGCTTGACCGTGTTTATGTTTATGGACAGCCGTGTATATTTGACAGCGCGCACGGTCCTGCTGTTCTTATTCTTGAGCCTCCTGTGTTTGGTGAAGAGGAGGGAAATGCAATTTGTGTTCCTTCTGTTTATACATTATCAGGTTTAACTCCAACGCCTGTATTTTCTTCTGGCGGGGAAGCTCTTGCATCTTCATCAAGTAACAGATATTATTATAAACAAATAACTTCGTTTGGAAGCTCGGTAACACTAACGAATTATTCTTGGGCATCGAATGTAAACATAAATGTTCCATTAAAACAGCAATATGGTCGCTTGACAGTTGAGGGAGGAGAGCAGTCCGAATTCTTTTCATTTTTAGTTCCTTTTCATAGAGAGAAATCTCCACTTGAAACTGTTTATCTTGATAATACTTTTGGCAATTCAGTGAGAAAAGTTTTTATTAGCGGAGTGGAATATACTTTAACTCTTGTTTCTGCTAGTGATACAACTGCAACGATTGAAGTGCGTAGTCAAACTGGATTGATCGATACAAGAATTGTTCATGAAGGACAGAGCGATATTATTTCTGGGTTGATTGTTCAAGTTGAAGATGCTGATGAAGATACGACTGGGGGAATTATCCGCGCTGTGCTGAATGTTGGTGTTTCTGGTTCTATTATTATAGGAGAGCGCGAATTACCTTATTTACTTGCTTCGGGTGTTGTAAGAGATTCTTCTGGCAATAATTCATATAATTACGGACAGTCAATAACATTTAAGAGTTATGGGAGTTATGATATGACTTATAAATCTCCAGTTTTTGGCATGGAGCCAGAAACTATTTTGGAAATTTCTACAGACCCTGTTGGAGAACCGTTTTATACTTATAAGACTGCTTTTACTCCAGCACTGCCGCTTTCCACTTCTGCTTTTGATTATGGCACGCTTCTTACTCTTTTAGATAGTGATTATAGTATCGGAGCAGATTCAGATGATGATATACTTGTTCTTAATGGGGCGGTGAAAATTAGTTTGGATACAAACAAGGATTTTGTCAGACAGATTTTAGTTGATAGTGTTGATTTGTACGAGATTGAGCTGGTTTCTGCGTCTGATACATCAGCGACGATAAAAATGACTGATAATATTGGTCGGTCGGAAGTGCGTGATATTCCGGAAAATGGTGCGAAAGTGTTTTCAGGCGGTATTGAAGTTTATTTGCTTGAAGCTGATGAAACAGCAACATCGTTAAGTGCAGTGCTTTTGCTGCATTCATGTGTTTCTATTGAAGCGCAGATATGCCGGGATTATGACGGAGGAAATAATTATGTGGCTTTCTCTGTTTCTTTTAAAGGAGGAAGAGGGGAGGTTTTGCAGGAGGGAGTTTATCAAGGATATAGCTTACAAGTTATCTCAGATGATGAGGCAATCTTGACTATGAACGGCGTTACTCAAACAGTTTGGCTTGGCTCTTTTACATTATTTGATCCTATTGATTGGAATTACAATGTTTATGTTTCGGGTATTAAGTTTATTGGAGCAGGTAATTCTGGAAATGAGGTTATATTGATTAGGGAGGGATGGGCAAGTGATATTTGCAGTTATGACACTAATAGCCAGTGGGTTGCTGATAATACTTTGCTTAATGAGAAGTCGTGCTTTGGTGTGGCTCCTGGCGCAACATTATATCAATGTCCTTATGGATGCACAGGGAATGCATGCACGGGCAGTTTATTAGGCGTGATATATGATAATCTTCCTGGAAATCAGTTTGACAATTCTATGAACGTGTATAAAGAAGTTGATATTAAAAGTGACGGCAACGAGTTTCCTATTTTTATGTGCTATCAAACTGCGCTTGATGCGTGCAAGGGTATTTATCCTGGGAGCGTTTATGTGCATGAATCAGGTGATACCGGACCGTATTTACCTTGGTGGAATTGTGCCAATGCTGGTGTAGCTGTGATTGACAGAGGAGAGAGTTATTCAAATTATTGCTACGGGGGGCCGAATTCACAGGCTTGCCAGTTTGGACAAATCGGGAGTGAGATTAAGTTATCAGGCGCGAAGACATTTGATTTGATAGTCGGAGGAAGCTCTCCAAAGTCCTCGCATAAGTTTTTGTATAACGGAGAGGAGCATACTTTTGAACTCTTAGACGTTATAACAGGAAGCAGTGCTAGTGTAAAAGTAACAAGTGTTTCTGTAACAAGCCCAGCAATTGTTGATATTGTTCTTCTTCAGCAAGGTGTTTGGCAGAATGTGCACGGGATTGATGTGTTCCTTGATAGGTCTTATCATAACACAAATGATGGAAGTAAGAAAGCAGTTATATGGATTGAGCGTAGTAGAACTCTTGGTGATGTGTATGACACGAAGATTCTATGGAAAGAATACAATCATTTGAGCAATCAGGAGAAAATAGTTTTACATGAATTAGGACTTGATGGATTGTATAAGTCTTTTGATGATATTCATTATGAGTTTGATGTTAGCGGATATGTTGATGTTGGGGAGCTTGTCTTTTATGATGATTTAATTGTCTGGCTTGGTCCTGTAGGACCGAGTTACGAAGTGTTTTATTATGATAATGGAGTAAATGGATTATTTGAGAATGGAAATGACGACTTAGGTCCAACACAATTAACTAATACTGGCAGTGATAAGAATCATTTGTCTATTTATGACGATAGTATTGTTTGGGCAGATAAAAGAAACGGCAATTGGGATATTTATCTTTATGATTTTTCTACCAATACAGAAGTTCCATTTGTGATTAATCAGCAAAGCCAATGGAATCCTGATATTTATGATACTAAAGTTGTTTGGCAGGATGGGAGAGATGGCAATTGGGAGATATACATGAGGGATATAGTTAGTGGACAGGAAGATAGAATAACGAATAATCCGCAGGGACAGGAGAATCCTTCTATTGACGGAAATGTGATTGTATGGGAAGACTGGCGAAATTTGAAATACCTCCCAGAGATATTTTTATATGGACTTGGAGCAAATGGATTGTTTGAGAATAACGGAGGAGATGATTCTGGAATGTATGGTGGTTTGTCTTTTGGCGTTGAGCCTGAAATATCCGGAACATATATTGTCTGGCAGGAATATGGACGTATTCTTCTTTATTACTTGGGTGCTGACGGCATAGCTGGCACGAGTGATGACAGCAGAGTATTAGAAGTAGACAAAGGATATCCTAATTTTAATTCTAATATCGGCGTGCAAGGCAGCCGTATTGTATGGAACTCGTGGGATGCCGAATTTTCTGGCAACCTTCATGTTATGGAGCTATGTTCGGCAGGCATTCTTAGTTTAGGTGGTATTAGTTCTTTGAATAGCGGTGACTCTTCAAATAGCAATTTAGGTTCAGGGAGTAGTTCAGAAGGTTTAGTGGGCAGTTCAGAGAGTTTGGCAAGTGGTCCTGGCTCAGAGGTTTTTAAAAGCACGTCTAAGGGAAATAGAGGCAGGGTTTCTGCTTCTGTGCAAGATGAAGAGCAAAATAAATTAGTAACTATAATACTGACTGTGATATTTATTTCTATTGGTGTTGTTTTAATTATTGTTGCTAGTTGGATTCTTGCGCGACGGAGAAATGAAGAGAAGGTTTAGGCTTTTACGAATGTTTCTTAAGAAATGAAAGAATTTCTTCCTTGAATTTATCAAAATCGTCAAGTTTATTGAGATTTTCGAATACAATTTCATCTTTGACTTCTGCGTATTTGTGGACTAGAACATTGCGAAAGCCCTTCATTTCCTTCATAATATTTTTTATTTCTTTTGAAATGACATTTTTTTCTTCCAGTTTGTCTAAAAGAGAATCTTCATCGTATGGTATTCCGAGTTTAAGACCAGAGACTATGATGTTAGAAATATCTATAACGGTTTCTATCGCTATTTGTAGCAATCTTTCAACAGCTCTTTTCTTTTCTATTGAATTTTTGTATTCATCAAAGTCAGCGGGCTTAATTTGCTCCAACTCTTCCAAGTAACCATCTAATTCATCTATCTTAGAAAGAATTTTTTCCTTATCTATTGAGCTTTTTCTCATTTTTGCATTGCCTCAAGATATGTATAATATATTTTTTTATAATATTCAAATTCTTTTATTGTTGCAAAGGCTATGTCATAGAGAGCAGGTTCGTTAATACATAAAAGTATTTTTCCCTCTTTAAGAATTCTCTGCCTTATGTAGAGAGGAAGCTGCTGGAATACCTGGATATCGTGCTTAGCTGTCAATTCGGATGAATATTTTAATACTATCTTTGACATTTCTAAATTTGAGTATTTTTTGTCGAGAACGAGGCAGATATCAGTGTCTCTATATTGTTCGTTTCTTGCACGCGAGCCGAATAAAAGCACAGCTATGATTCTTTTATCTTTCTTTAGTTCATTGATGAGCTTGTTGTTTAATATCTTATCTTGATTCATAATTGGCAGAAAGGATTCTGATTTATATACCTTTCCGGATTAGAGTGTTATCAAACATTTTTATAAACTCTGGAGTTCTTAATTTTACATGATTAGGGAGAGAAAGAGAAGTGTTAGAAAGAGAAGAGAAAGGAAGATTCTCGCTTTTTTTACGCTGGCTGTGTCTTTTGCTTTGCTTATTATTTTAGTGAGTATTCTTTTTAGCTCCCCAGAGATTATGCTGGGCCCGGGACAGGATTACACTGGTTTAAAAGCTCAGGAATTTATATTCATGAGCTTTATAGCTTTTTTTATGTTTATTCTTATTTTGGTTATTTTATTTATCGTTTTTTATCTCAGGAAATAGTTTTTCTTAGATAAGTTTTTATAGAGTATTTTGTTTTAAAAAGGGCGATGAAGAAATTAAAAAGAAGTGTTGAGGAAAGGGGATTAAAACTGAATAATAAAGACAGTGGGAAAAGGCCGGAAAAGAGTGATAAGCGCGATTCAGCCAAAGTTAAAGAGGAGAAAAAGGAGAAAAGGAAATCTCTGAAGAATAATACGGCAAGAGTTCCGACGTATATCCCTAATTTTGACTCTCTTATTGGCGGAGGCTTTGAAAGAAAGTCTACCAGCTTAATAGTCGGAGGTTCTGGAAGCGGGAAAACTATTTTCGCTGTGCAGTTTCTGCTTCGAGGCATGGAGAAAGGAGAGAAATGTTTATTTGTTACATTTGAAGAAAAGAAAGAGCAGTTTTATGCAAATATGAAAGATTTTGGATGGGACTTGGAGAGTTACGAAAAAAAAGGGCTATTTACTTTTTTGGAATACACCCCCAGCAAGGTTAAAACAATGCTTGAAGAAGGAGGGGGATTTATCGAGACTATTGTAGTTGGAAAAAAGATAAGCAGAATGGTTATTGACAGCATCACTTCTTTTGAGCTGCTGTTTGAGGATGAACTTTCTAAGAGAGAAGCCGCTTTGTTTTTGTTCGGCATGATTCGAGATTGGGACTGCACTTCGCTATTGACACTTGAGGTTGAGTCTTCTGACCAGAGCAAGATTTCCTCCAGGACATTGGAATTTGAAGCAGATGCTATTGTTGTTTTGTATTTTGTGAGAAACGGAGGAGAGAGGAGGAGGTTTCTAGAAGTTTTGAAGATGAGAGGGACTAAACATTCAAAGAAAGTCTATCCATTTGATATTTCCGGCAAAGGCATTGTCGTCAGCAAAAATCCAGCCTCTAATTTTCTGGAAAACAACCGAGAATGAAAGTGAGCAAAGCCCAGGCATGGGGATTTGATTTGGCTGTTTCCGCTATTATTTTTTTAGCTGCTGCATTCTTGCTTTATATTTACACTTTGAATTCTTCTTCAGGGACAGATGAGAAACTTAGTATTTTGAGCCATGAAGGAGAAATTGTTTCAAATACTCTGCTTTCGGAGGGATATCCTAGCAATTGGGATGAAAGCAGTGTTGTCAAAATTGGACTGTTAACTGACAAGAAGATAAATGAAACAAAACTGGAGAGTTTTTATAATCTTGCGCAAATTGATTATGGGAAAACAAAAACATTATTCGGCATCAGGCATAATTATTATGTTAATCTTTCTGAATCGGTTGTTATTGGCGGGTCTAGAATAGAAGGGATTGGACTGCTGGACCCAAATTCGGATAATTTAGTAAGGATTACGAGAGTTAGCATATATAAAGATGTTCCAATAACATTAACTATATATTTGTGGGAATAGTTATATAAGATGGCAATAAAAAAAAGAGGTGTTTTTTTCAGCATAGATTCTTTGATAGCGCTAATAATTATACTACTTGTGCTGATTATTTCTTATCCTGTGTTTTTTAAGAGCGAGCCAAATGTCGAGGTTCATTACGATATTATAAACACTTTTTCCTCTTTGAAAGTCAGCGAGATAAACAACAGCTATGTGCAGTCTCTTGTAGCCCAGGGCGTGATAAACAACACTAATAATTCTTTGCTGGAGCAGATCGGGGAGATTTATGTTACAGATATAAACCTCTCAAGGAGTTTTAGTGATTCTATTTTTTCTGAGCTGGATTTTGGGAATATGAATGTTGGAATTTGGTATGGCGACAAGCTAATTTCTTCTTTAAACTCTACACCGATTGAAACAGCTGAAAGGATTGACACCGCGCGCCAGGTTATTTCCGGGATTAAAGAAGGAGGAAGTGTCAGCGGATTTTCAGCAAGGGCTTTTTTAACAAGCAATCTGAGAAGCAAATATTTTTACTTTGGGGGGTATGCTGGAGACGGCAATATAACTGCGGGAGTTGATTATAATGGAACAATTAATTCTGCTGAAATTGAATTAGCAATAAATAATGATTTTGATTTGTATATAAACGGAAATTATGCTGGGAGATATAAGGAATCTCCTTCTGATTTTACTCCTGTGAGATATAATCTGGTTGGCGGGAATCTTAGTTATTTTAATTCCGGGGCGAATGTTATTGATATAAAAGGAGACAATCTTTATATCGCTGGCGGATTTATCAAGGTTGATTATGATATCAGCGGAGCGCAGTACGAGCACGCTTCTAAGTATTCTTTTCCCGGTGTTAGCGGACTTATTAATGTCTATGATGGATTTTATGTTCCTGGAAATTTGAGCGCATTGGAGATTTATTTACATTTCAACAGTTCTTATAATACTTTTTTGAATATAGGAAACAAAACTGTGTTTAGGAATTCAACTCAGGGCGAGCAGAGTTTCTTGATTGATAACGCGCAGCTTTCTTCTTTGCTTGATTATAATTCATTAAGCAAGAACACAATCCCAGTTAGATTTGGAATGGAAAATGTTTCTTATGCCGGCAATCTGAGCACTAATGCAGATGTTATTTCTGTTTCAGACCTTTCGGGAAGCATGGTGGGAGCTGAATTAATCGCTGTTAAGGAGTCAAATAAAATTTTAATAGATGTTGTTCTTAATGTTTCTGGAAACAGAGTCGGGCTTGTTGGTTACAGCAGTCTAGCTTATCAAGATTATTTTCATTCTCTTTCGAATAATAGTGCTTCTTTGAAAAGTGAAGTAGACAGCTGGAGTGCCGGAGGGTTTACCTGCATTTGCTGTGGGATTAATAGGGCTGCCAGCGAGTTTGCTGCAAACTCTTCCATTTACAGACTTAAGTCAATGATTGTTATGAGCGACGGGGGAGCTAATAAAAAATGTGATGAGCAGAATACTGGAAATCCGAAGAATGATGCTATTCAGGCGGCGTGCGAGGCACATAATAATTATAATATCACTGTTCATGCTGTAGGATTTGGTAATGGGGCGGATGAGGACACTCTTCAGCAGATTGCTGCGTGTGGAGGAGGAGATTATTATTTTGGAAGTGTTAGCGAGTTAGTTGATATTTATAAACAAATAGCGAATAATATTCTTTCTGCTTTATATAAAGAGCAGACAATTTTGGCAATAGGAAATGTTTATACAAGACTTTATCCTGATTCTTATATAGAATTCAGCTATGTAAAGGAGCCTCCTCCATTTGGCCTGCTGACGAGTGTAGAAAAAGTTTTTAATAATGCTGCTTCAGGGAGTTTTTCAGTTTCTAATGATTCTACAATTGTTGAAACAAAAGTTATTTCTTATTCTGGGCCGCAGTGGACTAATAATGTTTTGATTAATGAAATTCCTATTTATGAGCTTGGCGATTATGGAAGTGAATATGTCAGTTTAGGAGATCCGTATGCTATTAACATACCTAACTCTTTTATACAAGGAAACAATATAGTTAATGTCAGCATTGGAATTTCTCCGGCTAATTATAGCGTTGGAACATCTTCTAACAAGATAATTTATACAATTGCAAAAGATTTTTTAGCCTATTCTTCTATAGCTTCTATTACAGAGGGATGCAACTGGAATATTCAATTTGAGGATGATTCTAATTTAACAATTTCCATTCCTTCTGCATATTCTGGAGCGAATGTCTGCTATTATCAGGAGAATATCCAGCAGTATGACGGAAATGATGCTTTGCAGGGAGCTGTTTACAACTTATTGAGAATTCTTGATTTTAATCTTAATAACAAGATAGACACTAAGTTTTCAGAGCAGGATATGCAGATTGATTTCAGCGAAGTTACAGGAATTCCATTTACATGGTCAACAGAGGTTCAGGTTAGAACATGGTCATGAAAAAGAAAGGAATGTTTTTTACTATCATGGCAATTTTATTGCTGACTTTTTTTCTTTTATCTCTTGTTTTTGTATCAAATGCCCAGGAAAGAAATGTTGTGCAGAAAAGAGTTGAGAGCCTGGATAGTTTTGTTTTTTCTGCAGAAGAGGATTTATCTAGACAGATTTATATCTCCGGCTTTAGAATTATATTCTTGTTTGAGAAGAGAATTGTTGAAAATGGAACCTTTATAAGCAATTTTCCTGCTACATTTGATGAGGCTTTTTATAATGGAACTATATACGGGCAACCGCAGAGCTTGATGACGGGAGCTACTTTCAGCGAGATAAAAAGTTCTTTGGAAAATAAAGCGAGAAAGATAAATGCTAACGCGAGCTTGTTTGATCCTTCGATTTTGGTTACTCAGGATGATCCGTGGCATGTTAAGGTGGTTTTTAACTCTAGTTTTTTTGTAGAGGATAAGAACAAACTTGCAAGCTGGAATAAAAGCATTTCTATTGTTGGGTTGATACCTGTTGAGGGATTTGAGGATCCTTTGTATGTTGTTAACACAAATGGATTGATTACAAATAAAATAACAAAGAGCCTGTATACAAATTTTGTTTCTGGGAGTGATGTTCAGAATTTGCTTTTGCACTTGACGAATTCTTATTATATTGCTTCTGCGTCTGCTCCCAGCTTTCTTGACAGACTTCAGGGGAATGTCGGAGCTAACTTGTATGGAATAGAATCTTTGGTTAATTTGGAGAAATTATCCTCCCAGGGAGTATATGTCAAGGATAAATCTGTTGTTGATTATATTTATTTCTCGACGGCTAATCCGAGCTCGTGTAATGTTATTCCAAATGGACTGCCTTCTTGGTTTAAATTAGATAACGAGCATTTAACTGTTTATCAGGTTAACTGTCTTTAGTATTAACAGCTCTTTTTTTTGGGTATTGTTTCAGTTGAGAAAGAACAGCTTATGTTGTTTAGATTGTTTTCTCCTTTTATTGTAACTGTTTCCTCAAATGTTGTATATTCCTTTGGATTTAAAGTGTATTCTTCAGGAATAGTCTCCAGAGTTCCTTGATTATTCAACACTAGCAGGTTGATTTTAAAATATCCTTTTACTTGCTCGTCCAGGTTATGGAGCTCTACAGAGCAGATTATCTCTTTTTCTGCGCAGATGGTGTTTTGAAATTTTGTGCAGGTTTCGTTCTTATTCAGATTTTTTAGAGCGTATGCTATTTGCTGTTCTTCACATTCTGGCTCAAGGTTATTCAATGATTCTTGTTTTGGATTTTTGACATCCTCTTTTTCAATGTTTTCTTTTTCTATTGTTGTTTCTGGGTTGTTGTTTATGTCTTCCTGGATGTCTTTAGATTCTTTTATTGCTTCTCCGACAATCGGCGATATTTTTAGATTGACTAGAGAAAGTATGATGATGATTGTTAATGCCAGAAATATTAAGGGTATTAAAAATAAGCTCTTTTTCATTCTGTTTTTATATGAGGTGTATTTTATAAGCTTTCTGTCGGCATGACAATATTTATATAGTATTTTCTATAGTATATTGCATATTAATAAAAGGAGGTTTAAAATGCAAAAGAAAGGACAGGCAGCTATGGAGTTCTTGATGACTTACGGCTGGGCTATACTTGCGGCGGTAATTGCTATTGGAGTTTTGGCTTATTTTGGAGTATTTAGTCCTGGCAAGTATGTTTCTGGATCTGCTGTTGTAACTCCGCCTTTTTATATGAATGCTTGGAATGTTCAGGCTGATACAGGAGCTGGAAGTTCCGGTGCTATACTTGAATTACAGAATAATGGAGGGGAAGTTTATACTGTTACTGGCATAAATATTGACGGCACTGCTCCAGATATTGATTGCACAACTGGTGTAATAACGACTGGTATTTCGGTAGGAACAGCTCAAGCGTTTACAGTTGGTTGCGCAAGCGCTTTAACAACTGGAAACAACTATAAGGGCGATATAACTATAACTTATACCAAACCAAGTAGTACGGTTGTGCTAACATCAACTGGAACAATAGCTGAAAAGATAACAGCTTAATTTTGTTATTTATTTTATTATTTTTTATTTTATGCAGAAAAGATAGTTTTTGATGCAGAAAAGCATATAAATGGAATTCTGTTTTATTTTAGATGGCAATTTCATTAAAAGATTTTCAGGGAGTTGACTTGAGAGTTGGCAGGATTTTGAGAGTTGAGGAGCACCCCAATGCGAGTAAATTGTATGTGCTGAAGGTTGGTTTTGGAGAGGGCGAGAATAAGACAATTGTTGCTGGTTTGAGAGAGCATTATGAGCGCGAGGAACTTGAGGGCAGGAAAGCGATTTTTGTCTTTAATTTAGAGCATGTTATTCTAAGAGGTGTTAAAAGCGAGGGGATGATTCTTGCAGCTGTTTCTGACGACAAAAGCAAAGTTGTTATTATAGAGCCTGAGAGGGATATTGCAGAAGGAACTAAGATATCTTAGCTAATATCTTCCTAAAAGCATTTCGAATATACCATTTGTTCTTTCTTTATAATTGTTATTTCCTATTAGTCTTGCTGCGATTCTTTTATATTCCAAGGATGCTTTGCATTTTGGATAAACATGGATTAGCGCGTCTTTCATTGCCAAAGCTGACTGGACTCTTTTATCTTCAGGGATTACTCCTAAAATGGGAAGTTCCAGCATGTCTCTTATATTTGACACCGGCATTTCTGACTTTGAGCCGTTTACTTTGGTTACAATAACTCCTTTTACGCTTTTTCCCAATTGCTCGATAAGCTTTGAGGTTTTCAGAGCGTCTGTTACTGCTGGTATTTCAGGGTTTGTTACTATAATTAATTCGTCTCCTGATTCAATTGCTGCAATTGCCTCATCACCCAGACCTGCTGCAGAATCGAATATTATTATATCTGCCATTTTTTTCAGCTTTTTGCTTAATTCCTTCAGCTTACTGTGATTTATTTTTCTTAGCTCGTTAATTGAAAGAGAGCTTGGAATTATTTTTGTTCCTGATTCGTGCTCGTATATTGCGTCTGAGATTTTTGCTTTTCCTGACAGAACATGATTTAGGCTTATTGGGACAATTGGCGCTCCTAGATGCAATCCAACATTCGGCGTTGTAAGATTTGCGTCAACTATTATAACATCTTTGCCAAAAAAATTTAGTGCTGTGGCAAGATTAATTGCTGTTGTAGTCTTTCCTACCCCCCCTTTTCCCGAAGTTATAGTTATTATTCTGCTCATTTTAGAATACTTTAAAATTATATTTTCAATGCAAAAGAAATTATTTTATGTAGCTTATAAACCTTTCTAGAAGAGAAGCGTATTCTTTCAGCTGGATAAGATTTATGTTTATTACTCCGTCCTTGTAAATTAATTTCAGATTAACTCCTTTTCTGAACTCGTTTTCCCTTATTTTTTCAAGCCGGTCTATGTCCCTGAATAATTCATACAGCTTTATTGTTTCTGCAATTACTTCATTGTTCTTATAAATCTTTTTTATCTGGAGAACCTTTGCTCTTGGGGCATTTGGCACAGGCTTCCATTTTCTTTCTTTCTTTGCTTTTTCTATCAACCTTTCAAGCCCTAATTCAATCATTATCTTCCATCGAGAAATTAGATTAATTATTACATCGCAGGTTTTTGTGTATTTTAAGCTTACGTAAAGCAAATGATCAGCGCTTATCTTCTCTTTTATTATCTCTTCCATACAGAATACTAAATTTAATGCGTCATATAAAAGTAGTTTTCCTTTATATACCTTTCGACGAGCTAAACGCTTAGCGCTAGTATTGCTTCTGCAATGTCTTTTGTTTCTGCCAGAACTTTTTCGACTTCTTTTTTATTTTTGCCTGTTTTTTCCATTACTAACTTTATATCCTCTTCAGTGAAATTTTCACTGACTTCTTTTGACTCTCCTGTAATCTGGAAGCTTTCCTGCCCGTGCATGATTATTCTCTGGACTGAAGGATTTTCTATAATTATTTTTCCTTCAGACTTTTCGATTGTCACTTTTTTTGCGTCTATTTCTTCCTGCTTTATGCCAAGCTGCTTCATCATAGCCTGCATTTTTTTTGGGTCTATATTTCCTAGTCCTGGGAACATGGTTAAAGTGAATTGCCTGCTTATTTATAGATTTCTATTTATACGACCGGCCAGAAGGTTTTTAGTATAAAAATGAATGCAATAATTGATATTATAAAGATAATTACCTGCACTGGAGATATCTTGAATTTACTTTCATATTCTTCGTTGTATCTAACTAAGCCGCCGAAAACACCCGGCATATTAATTTGATTTTGCTGCTGAGCCATATTATTTCAGTGTTTTTAAGATATATAAATTATTCTATATGTGCAAGAAGCTTTTCTTTGTTTTTTCCAGGGATTTCTTTTCCCCAGAGAACAAATATGCGATTGATTTTGCTCCAGTATTTTTTTGGAGCTATTTTCTGCAACGCGAGCTCTGTTTCATGAGGATTTTTTGTTTTTACTAATCCGAGAACATTCGCGAGCCTATGGACGTGAGTGTCAACTGTTATACTATTCTTTTTATGAACTTCTGCCAGGACGAGGTTTGCTGTTTTTCTTCCTACGCCAGGGATTTTTATTAACTCTTCTATTTTATTCGAGATTTTCCCCCCGAATTCTTTTATTACAGATTTAGACGCGCCTATAACGTGCTTTGCTTTTGTTTTATTGTAGTTCAGACTTCTGAATATTTTTAGTACATTGTTATAGTCTGCTTCTGCGAGGGATTTCAGAGAAGGATATTTTTTGAAAAGGCTTTCTGCTACAGGGATTGTTGTTTCATCTCTTGACTGTGCGCTCATAATTGTGGCGATTAATGTCTGCCAGCCATATCTCCAGTTATCTCCTGCGAGACGTTTTTTGTTCTTAGCGTATTTTTTTTCTGCTTTTTTGAATATGGCTATGAAGAGATCCCTCTTTTGTTTGGAACCCATTAGTAAATCATCACAAATTGGGTATCTTTTTAAACTTTATTAGTTTGAATTAGAAATGCCTGAATTTAACATCCTGGAAATGGAAAAAAGATGGAGAGAGCATTGGGAGAAAGAGGGAATTTATAGATTTGACATAAAGAGCAAGAAGAAAATTTATTCTATAGACACTCCGCCGCCGACTGTGTCGGGAGATATGCATATGGGACATGCCTTTTCATATTCGCAGGAGGACTTTATTGCAAGATATAAGAGAATGCAGGGATATAATGTATTCTATCCTTTTGGGACAGACGATAACGGACTTCCAACTGAGAGATTGATTGAAAGACTGAAAAATGTTAAGAGCAAGGAAATGTCACGGGCTGAGTTTATTAAATTGTGCCTGAAGACTTTAAAGGAGATAACGCCGAGGTTTGTGCAGGATTGGAAAGATTTAGGAGTTAGCTGTGATTATGATTTGTTTTACTCGACTATTGACGAACATTCTCAAAGGATTTCTCAGGAGTCTTTTATAGAGCTATACAAGAAAGGCTTGATTTACAAGGAGAATTTTCCCACTATTTTCTGTCCTGAATGCCAGACGCCGATTGCGCAGGCAGAACTTGAGGACAAGGTTCTGGAGTCGCAATTTTCTACATTGAAATTTAGTTCTGGAAGGAAAGAGCTGTTGATAGCTACGACAAGACCAGAATTATTAGGGGCATGTGTTTGTGTTTTTGTGAATCCTAAAGACAGGAGATATAAAGAGCTGATTGGGAAAAAGGCAAGAGTTCCGTTGTTTGATTTTGAAGTTCCGATTATTGCGGATGAAAGCGCTGATTTAGATAAAGGAACTGGTATTTTGATGGTTTGCTCTTACGGAGACAAGTATGATGTTGATGCAATTCAGAGATATAAGTTAGAGCCGAAAATTGTGTTTGGCACAGACGGCAGGTTGAATATTGGAAAGTATAAAGGCCTGAGAGTTAAGGAAGCAAGAAAAGAGATATTGAAGGACTTGAAGAATCGTGGTTTGATTATTGAGCAAAAAGAAATTACTCATAATGTCAATGTGCATGACAAATGCGGAACAGAAATTGAGTTTTTGCCTGTTGAGCAGTGGTTTATTAAAATACTTGATAAAAAGAAAGAGTTGATTAAAGTAGGAAAGGAAATAAATTGGCATCCTGAATACATGCATAAAAGATATGAGAACTGGATTAAAGGATTGCAATGGGACTGGTCTATTTCCCGCGACAGGCATTTTGGAATTCCGATACCTGTTTGGAAATGTACTGAGTGTGATGAAATAATTTTAGCTGGACTTGATGAGCTGCCTGTTGATCCTATTCAGGTTAAGAAGGAATGCAAGAAGTGCAAGAAAGAAGCTGAGCCTGAGAGAAAAGTTTTGGATACCTGGGCAACTTCTTCGCTGACTCCTAAGATAACATCACTGCTTGTTGATAAGAGAGTCAAGATTCCTTATTCATTGAGACCGCAGGCGCATGATATAATACGGACGTGGGCATTTTATACGATTGTCAAGGCGCTTTTGCACGAGGACAAAGCTCCATGGGAAGATATTGCTATATCTGGGTTTGTTACCCTCGGCGGCGAGAAAATGTCTAAGTCTAAAGGGAATGTTGTTAGACCGCAGGAAGTCATGAAGGAATATGGCGGTGATGCTCTTCGCTATTGGGCTGCAACTTCTAAATTAGGGGACGACATGGAATATCTGGAGAAAGATGTTTTGACTGGGAAGAAGTTTATTACTAAGATATGGAACGCTGCAAATTTTGTTTTTATGAATCTTGAGCATCAGGAGAGGAGCCCTAAACTTGTTGAGACAGATAGATTGTTTTTATCTGAATTGAATAAATTAATTGAAGACTCTACTAAGGCGTTTGATAAATATAATTATTCTAAGGTTAAGAGTGATGTGGATGGTTTCTTTTGGAGAATATTTGCGGATAATTATCTGGAGATTGTAAAGAACAGAGTTTATAATGGCACGAAAGAAGAGAAAGATTCTGCTTTCTTTACGTTATATCATTCTTTCTTAGCTATTGTTAAAATGATGGCGCCATTCACTCCTTTTATTTGCGAGGAGATTTATCAGAATCACTTTAGAAAGTATGAAAATGGGAAATCTGTTCATCTGGAAGACTGGCCTAAGAGAATTGGCGTTAGAGAGTTGAGGCACGATAAGAAAACATGGGAGAAGATGACTGAGATTATAACAAAAGTTCGGCAGGCGAAGTCCGAGGGAAAGAAGTCTATGAAGGCAGAGATAGCTTTAACTTTGCCTAAAGAGGATATGAAAATTTTACATGAAGTTCTGGATGACTTAAAGAGTGTTTGCAATGCGCGCGAGATTAATGAAGGGAAGTTCAGGGTTGAGATTGTTTGATTTAAATCTAAAGATTTAAAAGGTTGATATAAGCAGTTTTATTAAGTTAAGTAAAAAATAAAGAAAATTAAAAGATTACATTCTTATAGACAACGTGACGACCGCCGTTATTCAATTTCATTAACTCATCACTCGAGACTGAAACTAGAAAGTGATCAGTAGAATGATTGCAACCTGTGTAAGAGCCGATAGCCTTACCAACAACTTCTACTGCATTTTTGCTTACTCTTTTGATTTCGTAATCTACAGGGATTCTTCCGCCAAAACCCGAGCCAAGCAGATATGCCTCCTGTATTACAAAAGTTTCTCCAATATCCACTGTTCTTCTTAGCTTAAATGCCTTAGCAAGTGCTCTTGCTACTTCCCATTTGTTGCCGTGTGTTCCTTCTGATAATCTATAACCCATAAGGGGGTAAACTTCTTTCTCGCCACTTTCTTCATTTTCTCTTACCCCATATGAAACATTGCAAACTCTTGGAGCAATAGTAATCATATTGTCTAGAGCACTAACTATTTGGCCCAAAGTTCTTTTGATTGTCATTTTCTTATTAAACCTCCTTTTAGTTCTTTCCTTCTAAGTATCTCGTCATGAGATTCTTCTCTATTACATTTCATTTTTCTGTTTTCCATTTTCTTGTTAAGTAATTATTTACTTTATTGTAGTAACAATATTACTATATTTAATTGTTATTTCTCCCGTAAAGGAGAAATCTTTATAAAGTATAAAGGTTCATTTTTAGGTATGGAGAGAGAATTAGAAAATCTAGGTCTATCAGGTAATGAATCAAAAATTTATTTATTCTTACTTAGGCACGGAGGGAAAACAACAGGCCCAATTATCAAGGAGACAGGAATAGCAAATTCAAGAGTATATGAATCTCTTAATACACTGATAGAAAAGGGCCTTGTAACTTATAGAATACAGAAAAGAGGAAAATATTTCCAAGCTGCAGATCCTTCCAAATTCTTAGAGAATGAAAAGGAGAAATTGAAGAAAATAGAATCTTTAATCCCATCATTAAAATCAATACAAACGAGAGAAGAGAAAGAAACTAATGTTGCTATTTACGAAGGTTTTGAAGGTTTCAAGACAGCATTTAAGAAAATAATAGATGACTGTCCTAAAGAAGAAACTATTCACATTCTTGGATTTTCTGAACAGCCATTTGCTACAGAATCCTTAAGAGTATTTATTAGCAATATGAATGTTAAAAGTGCCCAGAAAAAACAAAAATTAAAGATTTTAATGGATAGTTCTGCGAGAGAAACTTTAGGGAAAGATAGGGAAAAAGAGAAATATACAGAAGTAAAATATATGCCTAAATGTTATATCAGTCCTGCAGCCATTGATATTTTTGAAGATTATGTTTATATTTTCCTTTGGGAAGAAAACCCATTTGTTTTTATGATTAAAAATAAAAGAATCTCTGAGAGTTTTAAACAATATTTTCTGTTTCTATGGAAAATGGCCAAAAAATAGAAAGCCATTATTTTTTGTTGGTTTTACCAACCGTTAATGTCAAAGCAGTTTGACAATCAGTTTTAAATACGGCATTGCTTTAAATGAAAAAATGGGGCTTAAGATTTTTGGGGGTGAGAGGGGTGATTCTTATTTGGGGAAAGAGATTGTAAATTTAAAAATGGATTTATTTTTTGACAGGAGAAAACATCCAATAGAGTATTTGATTGTGGTTGATTATGCGGGGAGAATACTTCGTGTAGACAAGGAGAATTTTCACAAGAGATACTACGGAGCAGGTAGTGACGCAGAAGCGCTCGAGATGCATCTTGATGATTTGTATAGACTGAAACACGGCGCGCCCCTAAATGCTTTTGGACAAAGAGCTTTTAGGTTTGAGAAGTGAAATTTGAATGCTAAGTTTTATTAACTTCTGCTTTTTATTTTGTTTATGGATGTAGATGAGAAGAAAAAACGAGAAATTGAAGAACTTATTGAGCTAGTTGGAAGTATAAAGGGGAGGCATACAGAGCTGGTGACTGTTTATGTTCCGGCAGGGCATAATCTTAATTCAATTTCAAGACAGCTTGAATATGAAAAATCAATGGCTTCTAATATAAAATCAAAACAAACCAGGAATGCTGTGACAACTGCCTTGGAAATGATTATCCGAGAACTAAAAAATTATAAAATGACTCCTCCCAACGGGCTGGCTATTTTCTGCGGAAATGTGTCTGAAAAAGAGGGACAGCAAGATATTAAGCTGTGGATTTACGAGCCGCCTCAGCCTATGAATGTTAAATTATATCATTGCGATCAGGAATTTGTTGTTGAGCCATTAAAAGAAATTATTGGTGTGAAGGAAGTTTACGGCCTTTTAGTTATTGACAGGCAGCAGGCAACTATAGGATTATTGGAGGGGAAGCGCATTAATGTTCTGCAGAAACTTACTTCCGGTGTTCCCGGGAAGGTGAGGGCTGGAGGGCAATCTTCTCAGCGTTTTCATAGGGTTACAGAGGGTTTGGCAAAAGAATTTTTTAGAAGAGTTGCTGATGAAATGAAAAAAATCTTTTTTGAGATGCCTAGACTAAAGGGAATTTTGGTTGGAGGGCCTATACCGACGAAGGAGGATTTTCTTGACGAGGGGGAGCTAGTAACTAAGTTAAAAGAGAAAATCATTGCGGTGAAGGATATAGGATATGTTGATGAGCATGGCTTGGAATTGCTGGTTGAAGTTTCTCAGGAGGATATATCCCAGCAAGAGTTAATTAAGGAGAAAAAAATCCTTACTAGATTCTTTGAGACTCTTGGAAAAAATAAGAGTCTTGCTGCCTACGGGCCAGAGAAAGTAAGGCTTGCATTAAACAGGGGAGCGGTAAATGTTCTCTTGATTTCTAGAACGTTTGAGAAGAATTTAGTCAAGGAATTTGAGGAGGCTGCTTTGAATACAGGTGCTGAGACAGTTATAATCTCGTTGGATAATCAGCATGGAGAGCAATTTTTAAATTTAACAAAGGGCGTCGGAGCTATTTTGAGGTTTCCGATAGAATAACTGGGGTTTCTCATGTCATTGATTCGTGGTACTCAATATTAATTTTTTATAGTTTAGAACAATAAACAATATAAAGAGATAATTTTTTTCTCATGTATGGAGGCAAAACAGAGGTATAAGCAAGGGAAAGAAGAGCTGATACTTGAGGCGAAGAATTTTTTTGATATTCATAAAAGAGAGTTTGGGGAGTCGATAAGATCAGGAGAGGGGATAGTGCAGTTGGAATTTCCGAGACTGCTTGCTTTTTCTCCTGTTTTATCAGAGAGAGTTATAGAGTTTCCGGAAGAGACGCTTGCTGACCTTGAAATAGCGCTGGAAGATTTGGAGTGGGTAGCAAAACCAAGGGTAAGGATTAAAGACTTGCCTAGAAGCACTTTTCTCAGGATTCGCGAGATTAGAGCAAAACATCTTGATAAATTTTTATGGGTTGAAGGAATTGTCAGGCAATCTTCAGATGTTAGACCTCAAGTTGTAAACGCCAAGTTTGAATGTCCTAATTGCGGAGCTGTTTTGTCTGTTTTGCAGATTGACAGAAAATTTCGCGAGCCTTCTAGATGTTCATGCAACTGGAAAGGGAATTTCAAGCTTTTATCAAAAGAAATGGTTGATGCGCAGAGACTTGTTCTTGAGGAATCGCCGGATACATTGGACGGAGGAGAGCAGCCGCGAAGAATTAATGTTTTCCTGAAAGAAGATTTAGTAGACCCAAGAATGGAAGAGCGCACAACTCCAGGGAGCAGAACAAAAATATTCGGCGTTTTAAAAGAGGTTCCTGTTCCCTTGCAGACCGGAGCTATTTCAACAAGGTTTGATATTGCTTTAGAGGTAAATAATATAATACCTATGGAGGATTCTTTTGAGGACCTTCAAATATCTGAAGAGGATGAAAGAGAAATTAGAGAGCTTGCTGCAGATCCGAAATTATTTAAAAGATTGAGCCAGAGTTTTGCACCCAGCATTTACGGGTATGATAAGATTAAAGAAGCAGTGTTATTGCAGCTGTTTGGAGGTGTTAAAAAAACAAAGTCTGACGGGGGGTCTACACGAGGGGATATTCATGTTTTGCTTGTTGGGGATCCTGGAGTGGCAAAGTCAGTCTTATTGAAATATGCTTCCGGCATTGCTCCTAAAGGACGTTATGTTTCTGGAAAAGCTGCGTCTGCTGCTGGTTTGACTGCTGCTGTTGTAAAAGATGAATTTTTGCGCGGATGGAGTCTTGAAGCCGGGGCTATGGTTTTATCGAATAAAGGAGTGGTTTGCATAGATGAAATAGAAAAGATGAATGAGCAGGACAGAAGCGCGCTGCATGAGGCAATGGAGCAGCAATCTGTTACAATCAGCAAGGCGAATATTCATGCCAGCTTGAGAGCTGAGACTACTGTGCTGGCTGCTGGCAACCCCAAACTAGGAAGATTTGATCCATATACACCTATACCGCAACAGATTGATATTTCTCCTGCTTTACTGAGCAGATTCGACGTTATTTTTATTATCCGAGATTTGCCAAACAGAGCGCAGGATGAAGCGATTGCATCTCATGTGCTTGAGGAGCATAAGCAGGGAGTAATAAGAGATGTTATTGAGCCAAAATTATTAAGAAAATATATTGCTTATGCAAGGCAGAAAATAAAACCCAGGCTTACAAATGAAGCAATTGATGAGATTAAAGATTTTTATATCAAGCTGAGAAACAGGGCTGTAAAATCAGATACAGAAATAAAACCAATTCCGATAACTGCGCGCCAGCTTGAAGGGATTATACGGCTCTCGGAAGCCCATGCCAAAATGCATCTTCGTGGTGAGCTGCTCAAAGAGGATGCAAAAATAGCAATTGAATTGTTAAAATACTCGCTAATGCAGGTTGGCTATGATGAAGAAACAAAAACTTTTGATATAGACAGAATTACAACGGGAATAGCTTCTTCAACAAGGGGCAAAATGATTCTAGTCAGAGAGACTCTTTCGCAGTTAGAGTCAAAGCTGGGCAAGCTTATTCCTCGGGAGGAGATAATAACTTTCTTGGGAGGGAAGATAACAGAAGCAGAACTTGAAGATGCTCTTATGCATTTGGAGAAAGAGGGATTTATTTTCAAACCAAAAAAAGGATTTGTTCAAAGAACTTAAAATGGAAGAGCAAAGTTTACAATCTCCGCAAAAAAGGAATATAGCTTACAAAGCCAGAATCGGAACAATACTTGCCGGCAGGCCTGTTATCGAAGGCGAGAGACTCAGATATCTTGAAGTTTCAGACAAAAAATTTTTTAGAATAAATGTTATAGCCAATATAGTTGATAAGTATATCCAAGAGGGGGAGAAAAAATACGGCACAATAACAATTGATGACGCAAGCGGACAGCTTCGTGTTAAGCTATTCGGCGAGGATGTTGATAAATTCAGCAATTTGAATCAAGGAGATACTGTTTTGGTTATTGGTCTTTTGCGTTCTTGGAATAATGAACTTTATATCACGCCGGAGATAATTAAGAAAAAAGAGCCGGCTTATTTACTTGTGAGAAAATTGGAGCTGGACTTGGAGCAGCCGAAAATTGTTGATAAGACAGTTATTGCTGAGCTTAGGGACAGAATAGTGAGCATGGTTAAAGAAGCTGAAAAAAACGGGGGTGTTGATATAGAGAAAATTATTATAGAGTCTCACGAGCCTCCGGAAATTATTAATCAGGAAATAAAAAAATTATTGGAAGATGGTATTGCTTATGAGCCAAGACCCGGGAAATTAAGATATCTTGGATAATTTTTTGTTATTGACTTTTGCCAAAACCCAAAGAAATCCAAAAGCCCTTTTTCTTTTCTTTGACTGAATTTAATCTTAGTGTTATCCATATTATAAGGATAAGTACGAAAAACAAAAGCAGAAACCTCCAAATATTAGAAAAGTTTCTCCAATTTATTACTGTGCCATAAAAAATAGACCAGATTGCTGAGCCGAGCAGAGCGGAGCCAACTGGCTCAATACTCAGGACAGAAAAACCGATTATTAAGACAAGAATGCTTATTATCAGGGATATGTAAAATACTGTTTTGGCGTGGGAATCTGTTGCTTCATTGAATTCTTTGTTGCAAAAATCGCAATTTTTTATATTGATTGTGCAACCGCTGTCATTATATTCGAATATAGGGGTGCCTCCTTCGTTATAGCAGCGCTGCTGCTGCTCCTGCAGATTTTTTGAGAAGGTACAAGTTTGTTCACTTATCGGGGCAGCAAGGTTTTCTTTAACAGGATATCTTCCAAAATCTGTACCTTTACAAAAATCTTCATATGCCGGCGAGGGATAAAAAGCTTCTATTCCCTGCCATAGGGTAAGCGCAAAAACTACTACAATACCTATTCCAAGAACAAAATTTTTTATCTTGAACATTTTTTATTTAGGAGAGTTATCTTTATAAAGTCTTCTTAGTCTTTTTTATCATGGAAACGTATGAGCAACTTCTGAAGAAAGCGTATGAGAAAGTTAAGGTAGTTGAAAGAGGGTCGGAGAGATTTGAAGTGCCAAAAGTTGAGGGCCAAGTGATGGGAAATAATACTGTTATAACTAATATATCCCCAATTGCAAATTATTTGAGGCGTCCAGTTGAGCATTTAACAAAATTTCTTCAGAAGGAGCTGGCTGTTTATGTAAAACTAGAGAATGGCAGATTAATATTAAAAACAAAAATGAATTCTTTTATTGTCAATGAGAAGATAGATAAATATACGCGAGAGTTTGTTATCTGCAATGAATGCAAGAAACCAGACACAGAGATTATATCTGAGAAGGGAGTTAAGTATAAGCATTGTCTTGCCTGCGGAGCAAAGTCTCCAGTAAGATATAATTTATGATGTATATTAAAGTTCACAGGTCTTACAGGCTTGTTGTTGCTATATGCGACAAAGAGCTTCTAGGGAAAAAATTTGAGGAGGGAATAAAACAACTTGAAATTCAAGAAAATTTTTTCAAGGGAGAGGAAGCAGATTCTGACGAGATTATAGAGCATTTAAAAAACTTTTCTATGGATGATGCCACTTTTAATATTGTAGGAGAGAAGTCGATTAATACTGCTTTAAAGGCAGGGATAATCGCCGAGGGAGGAATCGGAATGGTGCAAGGAGTTCCTTTTGCTTTGGTCCTGCTGTAAGACAGCTTAGATGAGCAAAAAGCTTTTATTGATTCTTATATGATAACAATTTATACTGACAATATCGAATCGCTAAGAAAATTCAGAGAAGAATTGGAAAAGGGACTGAATGTAAAGATAGAAATTTCCGGCAGAAAAGTTTTAATTTCCGGCTCTTCACTGGATGAATACGAGGCGGATATGGCGCTTGATGCTTTTCTTTTTGGATTTTCAGTTAAAAAGTCTTTATTGCTGAAAAATGAAGATGTAGTTTTTAAGAAAATTCATATTAAAGAGCATACAAGAAGAAAAAACTTGAGTGTTGTGAGAGCGAGGTTGATAGGTATAAAAGGCAAAACAAAAAAGATAATAGAAGAAATTTCCGGATGCAGCATCATAATAAGACAAAGTGAAGTCGGTATTTTAGGAGATGCAGAATCTATAGAGGATGTCACGACTGCTGTCGTTAACCTCATAAGGGGCGCAAAACAATCGAATATATACAGATTTTTAGAGAAGATAAACAAGACAAAATTAAATTATGAACTTGGATTGAAAATAAAAAATAATAAAAATAAAAAAATTGTGTAATATTTATCTTTTTTTCTTTTTTTTCTTTGCCATATCTTTATTTCACCTCTTTTAGTGATACATGTATTATGGAGTTTTTGTTTATAAATTTATCGTATAAATTATTTTTTTGTCTGATTAGACAATTTAATGATAAATTTTTGTCGACGGAAGAATAAATCCAGTTATTTTGCGACAACTGCCGGAATTTTTTTCATAGCAATCTTTAAATAAGATTTTTTTCTCGAATTATTAAGTCTCGGTAGCTCAGCTGGCAGAGCACATGGCTGTTAACCATGGGGTCAGAGGTTCGAGTCCTCTCCGAGACGTTTAATACACGTGAGAAATCTCCAATCTTTAGATTGGAGTTAGTTGCTGTCGATTTCTCCCGGTCCTCCCAAAGTCCAAACAAACCGCACCTTTTAAGGTGCGGTAAAACTCAAGGACTTTGTGATTTTTTATTTGAGCAGGAAATAAATTGAGACAAGCAATATTACTGTTATTATTGATATTATAATTACTCTCCGCTTTTTTTCTTTTCTTTTCCTTTCATAGTACTTTTCATATGCTTTTTCTATTTCTTTTTTTTCATCTTCGTTTAGTTTTGGAGCATGAGTTTTTTCATATTTAAAGCTCATCAAGCCACCTGTTGAAACTTTTTCTGTCATATTTTTATAGATTTAAGAAACTTTATAATCTTTCCTTTTTTTGAATTGAGATGGGGAAGAGAGTAGTTGTTATTGGAATGTCCGGCGGGGTTGATTCAAGCGTAGCTGCGTTTTTGCTGAAAAAACAAGGATATGATGTTAGAGGTATTTTCATGAAGAATTATTCTGACAGCAAGAATGAACTGACTGGAGAATGCTCCTGGCGGGAGGAATGGAGAATGGCTCAGAAAATCGCTTTTTTATTGAAGATACCAATAAAAAAAGTTGATTACGAAAAGAATTATAAAAAAGAAATAATTGAAAAGATGTACAGAGATTATTCTCGAGGGCTAACACCTAATCCTGATATTTTGTGCAATAAAGTTATCAAATTTCCTTTTTTGTGGAATGAGGCAAAAAAAGAGAAGGCTGATTTTATTGCAACCGGGCATTATGCCCGAGTTCGCCACGGGAAAAATGGATTTTATTTGCTGGCTGGAATAGACAAGAATAAGGATCAGTCTTATTTTCTTTATGAACTAAATCAAGAGCATCTTTCTCATGTTTTATTTCCTGTAGGAGAGTACAAGAAAGAAGAAATTAGAGAGATTGCAAGAGGGGGCAAATTTCCCAACTGGGATAAAAAAGGCACAAGAGGAATTTGTTTTGTCGGGAAGAGGGATATGAAATTATTTTTAAAAAAGAAAATAAAAGAGAAAAAGGGGAAGGTGATTCTACCGTCTGGAGAGGTTATTGGAGTACATCCTGGAAGCATGTTTTTTACAATTGGCGAGAGAGCCGGCGAGAGGAATGGGTTTGAGATTAATAGAGAAAATTTAGGAGGCAAAATCTGCAAATTGTATGTTGCTCAAAAGAAAGGAAACACTTTGATTGTTGCTCCAGAGGGGCATAGCACTCTGAAAAGAAAAAAAATATTTGTAAAGAATTTTCATTTGATAGACCTAAGAGAGAAAGTTAATAATAAAAAGTTTAATGCAAGAATACGCCATCTTGGGGAGATGCATAAAGGAAGAATAAACAGGATAAAAGGGAGAATTATTTTTAATTTTGTTAGCGGAGTTGAAGGAGTGGCGGAGGGGCAATCAGTTGTTTTATATGACGGAGAGAGAGTTGTCGGCGGAGGAGAAATTAGAGTGAGACAGTAAGACAAGCTTTTTATATATCATTTACCTGTTTTTGCTATGGAATTTGACAGTGTTATTAAAAAAAGAAAGTCGGTGAGGGGTTTTACAAAAAAGAAGACAAGCTGGAAGGATGTTTTAGAAGCAATAGACGCGACTAGTAACGGGCCATTTGCCGGAAACCAGAATAATTTGAAATTTTTAATTGTCGAGAACAAGGAGATTATAAAAGAGATAGCTGGATTTTGCGAGCAACTTTGGATTAATGAGTCTTCTATTTTAGTTTTGGTGTTATCGGACGATACTCATCTTGAGAATATCTACGGCGAGCGCGGGAGAGTTTATTCCAGGCAGCAAGCTGGTGCAGCGATTGTTACACTGCTATTCAAGCTGGTTGATTTAGGATTGAGTGCCTGCTGGGTTGGCGCTTATTCTGATGAAATCGTGAAAGAGAAGCTGAAAATTCCCCAACATATACAGATTGAGGCAATTATACCTGTCGGACATGAGAATAACTCTGTTCAAAAAAGAGATAGGATAAAGAGATCACTGGAAAGTTCTTTGTATTGGGAGGAGTGGAATAAAACGAGAAGACCAACATTATTTGAAGAGGGCAAGGAAGATTATAATCCTCCTAGTTAGAAGTGATAATTGAGAAAATAAAACAAAAAAGAAGAAAAATAAAATAGGAAGTTTACCTGAAAACTTCTATACCTAGCTCTGACATTTCTGAGGATGCTCTTTCCTGCTCTTTTTCATTGAGTCTTCCTAAGACGTAAGGAGATTTAACTCCAGTCATTATTGTGATTACTCTCACTTTATTTGCGAATTCTTTGTTGATTCTTGCTCCTATAATGACTTGTGCGTCAGGGCTTATGTTTTCAGTGACGAGCTCTCCAACACCAGAGAATTCTTCTAGTTTGAAGTCTGGACCGCAGGTTATGTGAATGAGCGCGCCTGTTGCTCCCCGGTAATCTACATCAAGTAATGGCTGTGTTAGAGCTTGTCTTACTGCTTCATCAACTCTTGATGTTGCATCTGATTCTCCTACTCCAATGACGGCAACATCGCCGTTTTTCATAATTGCAGAAACGTCTGCGTAGTCTAGATTAATTAATGATGGCAAGGTAATTGTTTCCACGATTCCTTTTATCATTGTACTAACTAGCTCATTCGCGACTGCAAATGCCTGCTCCATTGGAAGATTTCCTGCGATATCTACGAGTCTGTTGTTGTCTATGAGAATTGCTGTGTCAACTACTTCTGTTAGCTCCTGCAAGCCGAATTCAGCTTTATCCTGTCTGACTTTTTCACAGTCGAATGGCATTGTAGCTACTGCAATAACAACTGCTCCTGACTCTTTAGCCAGTTGCGCTATTACAGGTGCTGCTCCTGTTCCTGTTCCACCGCCAAGACCGACTAGCACAAAAACCATGTCAGCTCCGCTTGTTGCTCTTTTAAGCTCGGAAAGAGATTCTTTTGCAGCTTCTCTTCCTATATTTGGCTTTCCTCCAGCACCAAGCCCGCGTGTCAGCTCTTTTCCGATAAGAATCTTTTCGTCTGTTTTTGTAATACTAAGATGCAAGGCATCTGTATTGACTCCATAGACTGTTGCTCCATTGATACCTTTGTTGAATAACCACGTTGCTGTGTTTGAACCTGCACCGCCAACACCAAAAACCTTGATATTGGCTTTTCCCGCCCTTAGTTCGTCAAAATTTATACTATATGCTTCTGCATTTTTTATTGCTTCCTTTGCGAAATCAAGTACCATTTATTTGTCTACCCCCTTTCACTTCTTTAGAGGTTTGAAAAATTAAATCCTTTCCCTTTATATATTTGATTGTTGTTAATAGTATTTGTCGGAAAAATAAAGATTATGTATTTTTTAATTCTTTCTCGAATTTTTCTTTGTCTTTTAATTCTATTTGACTATATCTTTTCCAGAATTTCAGCTTTTATGTTCAACTCAGAGCATAATTTCAAGAATTTCTCTGCGTCTTCTTTTGTGCCGGCGACACCAGCACCGTAATGCATTGGAATTGCAATTTCTGGACTTAGAATAGATGCCACTTCTGCTGCTTCTTCTGCATCCATAACATATGTTCCTGATACCGGGAGGAGAGTTATAAAAGAATTTCCATGTTTTCCGTAACCTGTTAATTTATTCATCTCTGGGATTTTATCAGTGTCACCTGCATGATAGATGATAACGTTGTTGATTTTTATTAAGTACCCAATCCAGCCCTCGCTTTTTGGATGGAATTCTTTGCCGACATTATATGACGGAAGCGCTTCTATTTTTATATTTCCGAAAGTCAGCTCGTCACCTACTTCAATAATCTGCATTTCTACATTTTCTATTTTTGTTATTTTGCTTTGCGCATCCGGCGGAATAACAATGATTGTGCCTTCCTTAGATATTTTTTCTATGTCTTTGATACTGCAATGGTCGTAATGGCTGTGGGTTATTAGTATAAAATCAACTTTTTGGATGTTTTCCGAAATGTTGTATGGATCTATTGCAATCTTTTTTCCAGAACTTTCGTTAATTAGAAAACCTGAATGCCCTAGGAAATCTAGTTTTATATCTTTAATTTCCATCTACAAACCTCCAGCGGGTTTCTAGGAGTTCCAGCAACCACGAGGATACAAACCTCCAGCGGGTTTCTAGGAGTTCCAGCAACCACGAGGATATTCTAGAACTAACTTGTGTTATAAATTTAATTGTGATGTTGTTTCAACTTTTTTTGAAAGACTTATGAGAAGACTATCTTGTTCTCTGGCGCAGATAATCTGCAAGCCAATTGGGATTTTGTTTATTGTCCCTGCAGGCATAGAGATTGCACACGCCTCTGCTAGATTGACTGGAATTGTTAATGCATCATAAGCATAGATTTTTTCCGGCTTCATTTTTTTGGCTCCTATATCCCAAGGAAGATTTGGAAGCGTGGGAAGCATTATGCAGTCCACCTCTTTGAATACAGATTCAAATTCTTCTTTTATTAGTTCTTTGACTTGGCGGGCTTTTTCATAGTATTTTCCTTCAAATTCTGCTTTTGCAATTTCAGAGCCGCCTAGGATTCTTCTTAAAACTTCTGCGCCTGAAAAATCTTCTATCTTTTTTCCATAGCGCCGACCGTCAAAGCGTCTTGTTGCCGAGAAGAATTCTGTATAAACCATTAAGTAATAAGTTTGGACTGCCAAATCAATATGCTTTATTTTAACATTTTTTGTTTTCCATTTGTATTTACTTTTTATTGAGCCTATTTTTTTATTGAGCAACTCTTGAATTTTACTGTCTACATTTTTTATTGTTAATACTCCTATTGTTACTTCTTTTTTGCTTGTTTTTTGTTGTGATTCTACGGTTGTCGTGTCTTTGTCGTCTCTGCCTTTTATTATATTCAGCATTAATTCTATGTCATCGACAGTTTTTGCTATCGGACCTATTTGGTCTAAGGACATAGATAAATCAATTAGACCATAGCGGGAGACTAATCCGTAAGAAGGTTTCAGACCAATCACTCCACATTGGCTTGAAGGATTTCTTATTGAGCCGCCAGTGTCGCTGCCGAGTGAGATGTCGCAGAAATCTGCTGCTACTGCCGCAGCGCTTCCTGAAGAAGAACCGCCGGGGATTTTGCCGGGAGCTTTGGGATTTTGCGTCGGGCCGAAGGCTGAATTTTCGCCTGACGAGCCTGCGGCAAATTCATCCATGTTCGTCATGCCGATAATTAAGCCATCTTCATCTTTTATTTTCTTTATTACAGTTGCGTCGTAAGGGGCGGTGTAGTTTTCAAGCGTTTTTGAGGCGCAGTTTGTTATAAGACCTTTGACATTTATATTTGACTTTATTCCTATTATCTTGCCGTAGAGTTTTCCTTTTTCCTTTTTCCTTTCAATAATTTTTGCTTCTTCAATTGCATTGGAATTTAAGTGGAGAAATGAGTTTATTTTTTTGTCTTCTTTTTTTATTTTATCAAGGTATGATTTTACTTTTGACTCGAGATGCATTTTTAATGAAGAATAAGGGAGTTAATAAAGTTTAGTTTATGTCAAGATTGCTGAGCGGAAAACTGCGGACTAAAGTCCGCAGACGAATGCAACTTTAGACATCCAAACCTCAAGAATCCTCCAAAGTCGGATTCTTGACGGCACTCAAAGTCCTATGGACTTTGATGAGTCCAACAAACCGCACACTTTAGTGTGCGGTAATGCACAAGGACTTTTTGATTACGCGGGCTTTATCATCAAAAGGAATTTCAAAGTGGACTACTGAATTCATGGTTTTGATTGAGAAAGATGTTATTTAAAGTTTGTTGCCATTTTTTAAGACAGAGTCATATCTGGATAATGGTAACTTATAGAAAAGCTTAAAAGAGTTATATATGTCATAATTCTATGGAAACATTGGACGAATTAGTAGGGAAAGAGTTGGGAGAGTATTTAATAGAAGAGAAAATTGGAGAGGGGGCTTTTTTAACTGTGTTCAGAGGAAAGCATAAGCAAATAGATCGTCCTGTGGCAGTTAAAGTTTTGAATGATTTCTCGCAGCAGGAAAGATTGAGCAGAGAGGCGGATAAACTTGCGAAAGTTGGGAATCATGCAGGCATAGTTGATGTTTATGATGCTGATGTTCATGCGAATAATCCATATATAGTTGTTGAGTATTGCGACACTTCTTTAAAATCATTGATTGAACAGAATGGAAAAATTGGCTGGGGAATTGCGGCAGATTATACCAGACAAATGTTGGAGGCGCTTGATTTTATACACAAAAATGGAGAGGTTCATGGTGATTTAAAGCCATCAAATGTTCTACTTCGTGATAATTGTATCAAACTTAGCGATTTTAATACTCAGACTATTGGTGATCCAGAGGCATATGCCCGTTCAATGCTGCAGTCTGCGTCATTAATGCATCAGGGCAAACAGCCAAAGTTTACTGAGGGAAGTGTTTTATATTTCACTCCCGAGCATAGAAACGGGAAAGATATTACAAGAAAGTCAGACATTCATCAAACTGGGCAGATATTGTATGAAATGATTACAGGAACAAGGTTTATTGACAGAGAGGGAGAAGCAAGTAAAACCGGCTCTCCGAAATGGCTTGATGATGTGATAGATAAAGCAACGAATAACAATCCAGAAAAGAGATATCATTATGCTTTAGATATGCGTTCTGAAATCCAGAAAGGTATTGAAGGAAAGTTTGATGTTTCTGCTGGGCATACGGTTATTTCTAGAATAGGAAGAGCTATTGGTTTGACAGCGAAGTATGCAGGGTTGACAGTTAGTGCGCCGTTTTGGTTTCCGTCCTGGTTATATAGGTCTGCTGAGAAGGATACTGCGGGGAGCGGACCTCTGGGTTTATTCTTATGTGGTTTACTTTACGGTGCTGGCGGGCTTTTAGGAGGAGTTATAATAGACGAATGTTATTTTGAGCCAAAGACAAGGGCTGCTGCAAAAGCTGAGTTTGAGAGAGCATCTCCGGATGTGCATCTTGCATACACGCATTATACTAATTTAAAACTTGTTTCAATCAGCAAGGTTTTGGATGAAAATCCTCCAATAACAGAGATAGTTTTACCAATACATCCAGTGAAAAGTGTGTTAGGAATATATGAAAATAATCTTTTTTATACAGGAGAAGAAATTCTTCCATATGGTCTGATGTCAGTCGATAGAAGATATCCTCAAATTTATAGTGTTTCTTTAAGCGATGGCAGTTGTAAGGGTTTGGTTAATAATTCTATGGACGAGAATGTATGGACTGCTGATAAAGAATTTGAAGAAGCACATATAATTAAAGAAAGCAGAGAGCCAATTGTTAAAATTGATGGAGCGTGGTATAATGTGGGAGATAATGGACATTTACTTAGAGCAAGCAGAGTATCACTTCCTTTTGAAGAGCCATCAAGAATAGTTCCTGGGACAGATTATAGATTTTCAACAGATTTTTATGGCGGAGAAATTCAGTTTAGTCAGGGAGAGGAATTTTGGGGAGATGTAGAGCTATTTGAAGGGAATAATCCGATGATAGTGCGTTATACGCCCAAGAAATAAATCTTACCACTCAACTTTCTCTATATCAATTTTATTGTAGACAATTTCGTCAAGCTGGTAGAATTCCATGCTGGTTTCTATCTGGTCTGAGAAATATCTTAATTGATAGTCTTTGTCTGTTTTTGGGTCGAAACATTCTATTGTCATTTCTTTTGTTTTTCCATGGTCCATTAAAACATAATGCGAGTCAACTTCGAGAACTAAAGAATCAACTTTGATTTTATCCCCTTTTTTTACCTGCTCTATTGGCTTTGATGCTTTTATTTTTACTTCCTGCACTTTTTCATCGTCATTTGCTACCATTTTTTCTTTTCTGCTATTATAAAATCATTATCTTTTTCAGGGGCGTTTTTGAGCATTTGTTTTCTAAATTCTTGATTGGCAGATTCGCCGGAACCTTCTTCTCTAAAGCCGCCAAACTCCTCTTTTAAAGGCTTCTTTTTTGAGCTTACTTTCTCAAGTGATGCGGCAAATCTTCTTAGAATTTCTTTTGCTTCTTTTTGTATTGTTTCTTTTTGTTCTTCTTTCATATTTTAATCTTTTTTTCTACTTTTTCAGGGAATTTAAGACAATAAAAAATCTTGAATCGCTCGCCATTTTTATTTTCTTCAAAATCCTCTGCAAATTCGCGCGCTGTCGGCTCGCGCCCTAATCTTTTTTTGAGGGCTATTTCTTCATGCTCAAGCCAGTATCTCTCGAGAGTATTGTAATGATGAGGGTCAGTTCTTCTCATTGGGTCGTATTTATCTCTGAGCTGCCGTTTTTTTTCAACTTCAACGATGCGTTTTGCTCTGGCAACGAAGATATAGTCTTCCTGCGTCATGCCTCTTGTATTGTCAATGGACTGCAAATCGCTTTCAGAAAGAATAGAAGCGATATAATCTGCTTTTATGTATGTGTATGCCTCTCTAAGTTTTTTTATTCTTTTTTCAGGGAGAGTTATTGTTTTCATGTTTTAATATATTTCAGGGTTATTTAAAGCTATTTTTTCTTTTTTTCCTGCTTTGGCAGGTTAACTTGAATGTGGGTTTCTTTCAGTTGTTCTGGAGAAACTTCAGAGGGAGCATCTAGCATTATGTCTTGTGCTGCTTTATTTTTTGGGAAGGCGATAACATCACGGATTGATTCAGAGTGTGTCATTATGGCGGTTATGCGGTCTAAACCGAAAGCAATGCCTCCATGGGGCGGGGCGCCGTAAGAGAGGGCTTCAAGAAGAAAACTGAATTTATTCTGCGCTTCTTTTTTAGATATCCCGAGAGTTTCAAATACTTTGTTCTGCATTTCGTGATTGTGAATTCTGATTGAGCCGCCGCCAATTTCACTTCCGTTTAACACCAGGTCGTAGGCTTTAGCTTTTATTTTTCCTGGGTTTGAGAAATCGGCGTTGTCTTCAGGTGATGTGAATGGATGGTGAACAGCATACCAGCGTTTGTCTTCTTTGTTGTATTCAAACGCGGGGAAATCAACAACCCAGACAAACGCGTATTCATTTTTATCAGATTTGTTTTTTCTTATGTCTGGAGCGTCTGTCTTGTATTTTTTCATTGCTTCTTCATACGAGATACGAGGAAATGGAGTTTTGATGTTTATATCCAGCACTTGTTTGAAGATATGCCTGAAAAGAGATTCCATTTCAGCTATGATGTCTTCAACGTCAATAAAAGACATTTCTATGTCTAATTGCGTAAATTCCGGCTGTCTGTCGGCTCTTAAATCTTCATCACGGAAACATCTGGCAATTTGAAAATATCTGTCAAAACCAGAGACCATTAATAATTGCTTGAATAGCTGGGGGCTTTGAGGCAGGGCATAGAATTTTCCAGGATTTACTCTGCTTGGAACAATGTAGTCGCGCGCGCCTTCTGGCGTGCTTTTTGCAAGCATAGGAGTGTCAACCCAAATAAACCCTTGTTTTGTCAGGAATTCAAATAATGTGCTATAAATTTTGTGCCGTGTTATAAGATTCTGCTGTAATTTCATATTGCGAAGATCCAAATAGCGATTTTTTAACTTTACATCCTCTGAGACTTTTAAATCGTTTATTTCAAAAGGAAGGAGAGGCGCCTTGTTGTATATTTCAAGAGCTTCTGCAAAAATTTCAATCTCTCCTGTTTCAATATTTTTATTTTCTGTGCCTGATTTTCTTGCTTGAACTTTCCCTTGAATTTTAGCACTTGATTCTAAGGAGAGCGATTTAGCTTTTTGAAAATCCCTGCAGGATTTTGTGACGATTACCTGCGTTTTACCATAACGGTCGCGGAGGTCAATAAAAATAAGACTTCCGTGTTCTCTTATTGTGTCAACCCATCCACAGAGCTTTACACTTTTTCCTATATGATCTTTCCTTAATTCCCCGCAGGTATGTGTTCTTAGCATGTCTGGATGAGTTATGGGTTATTTTTAATTGTTTTTATTGTCTATTATGTTAAATCGAAACTTCAATTGTAATGGAATAATTGCAATTAGAGATTTTCATAAGTCAGATTAATCCAAAAGTTTTTATAGGTTGCTAAACCCCTCTGATTATGAAATCTTCCATATTTGTGGATGGAAAGAAGTTTGAAGAAACAGAATTTATTAAAACATGATTTCTCTTACTAAATAGGAGAGCATATGAAAAATAAAATTAAAAAATGGCTAGTATATTTTCTTATTGTTTTTATTACAATCATATTCGGCTTGGTTATTTTTGAAATTTTCAATTATTTAAATGTATCAAAAGTAACTTATTCTTATGTATGGCCTCCTAATCTAGAATATGTATTTTTTCCAAATTCAAGCATATTCCATGGAATAAGCGGAGAATCGGTTTTTACAATTAACAGCCTTGGATATAGAGGCATTAAATTCAAAGAGCATGAAAATGAATATAGAATCTTAATTGTTGGAGGAAGCACTTCCGAGTCTTTGTATTTAGATAACGAAGAGGCATGGCCTTACCTTTTAATGAATGAATTAAAAGAAACAAAAGATAATAAAAAAGTAATTACAATGAATATTGGAAAAAGCGGGCATGGTTTAAGAAACAACATACTCGCACTTAAATATCTTCCAAAAGATTATGAACCTGATTTAATTATTATGCTGACTGGGGCTAACGACATGCTATTTAAATTAAGCAGAAAAGAAGGATGGGAACCTTTTAATGAAAATGAATTTAATAATACAGAGAGTTATACTTTTAGTGTATACCCGGGATATACGTGGAAATCAACTATAATTTATAATGTTTACAAGGTTTTGGACTTAAAATTTAAAAAAATTAAACCTCAAGACGGTATTGGGAATACTCTTGTTGAGAATAGACTTAAAAGAAAAAATGCAAAAAACTGGATAAACGAAACTCCTGACTTGAATCTGGCACTTGAAGATTATGAAAGAAATCTAAAGAGAGTCATTAATCTCTCTAAAGAAAAGAATATCACTCTTATATTTTTGACGCAGCCATATCTTTGGAAAGAGAATATGACTCAAGAAGAAGACGCAAGTCTTTGGATGACAAATGATTTTGGGGAGATTTATTATCCTACAGAAACGATGATATATTCAATAGATGCTTTTAATAAAAGACTTCTTAAAGTATGTAAAAATAATAAGGATATTTTTTGTATTGATCTTGATAAGGATGTTCCAAAAACACTTGATTATTTCTATGATGACATGCATTTTAATGAGAATGGGGCGCGTTTTGTGTCTGAAAAACTTTCCTTATATATAAAAGAAAACCTCCTTGAGTTTAAATAGATTTTTTATTG